>JAUPKQ010000048.1 GCA_030837345.1 Actinomycetota bacterium
TACCACAATACTAATTGGCATCGACAATAAGCACGCTGTTGAGTTCTCAAGGAACAGGCACAACCGACATCCACTCTCAACGAGCTTCCCTCGGGCGCTTGCTTCGTTCGCCTTGCTGTGTCTCTACCTTACCCCATCTTTCCGACCGTCCCGACCGGCTTGTCCACCGCTCGAACCATTCGTCAAGATGGTTTCTCCGACCTCTTCACCGCCTTGCGGGCGATGAAGACCCTGGAGACCCTACCCGATGGAACCGGCCGCACAGGCGCCCGTTCCTCCCACCGGGAGGTGGCTTGCTGAGATGGAGTACCCGTCCACGGACGCCGAACCTAGCCGGCCCTCCTCGGGGCAACTCGATTACCCTAGACCCGCCGCTCACTCCCGGTCAAATCGTTGCCGTGCCCCGGGCCCAGGTCCTCTCCAGCCGGCGGGAAGACCCCGTTCTCCGCCGGACAGATCGCACCGGACAGATCGGACCGCACCCACGCGATCACCAACCGTCGCGCGGAAAAGCGCCCGTGGTGAGTACCTGGTGCGGGACCACGAAAAGAGCCCCGGTGACGAGGTCACCGAGGCTCTCGATCCGTACTGGTGGGCCTAGGAGGACTTGAACCTCCGGCCTCTTCCTTATCAGGGAAGCGCTCTAACCGACTGAGCTATAGGCCCCCGCGCCTCATCGACGCTGTCGAAGGCTACCCCAGCGAGCCCGGGAGTCCCAAACCGCCAGGCCTTTGAGTCACCCAGCGCTCCGGCACGGGCACCGAAGCCGTCGACGTACGTGTGTCATCCCTCGGCCGGGGCGTGGAGCTCAGTCATCCGACAGCGTGACGCTGAGGCCGCCGACAAGGCTGCCGGCGAGGTTGTAGAGCACCGCCCCCAAGGTGGCGAGTGCCATCGTCACCACGACATTGACCAGCGACACGAGGGTGGCGACCGCCGTGACCCGGCCCAGCCCGATGTAGTCCTGGATGTCGAAGGAGGAGCTGTTGCCGGCGAGTTCGCGCAGAGTGCCGTTGAGCTGCTCGAAGACGCCCATGACGTTGAGGACCTGCCAGACCGCGATCGTCGCGACGACGGTCGCGATCGCGAAGGCGACGGAGAGCAGGAAGGAGAGCTTCATCGCCGACCAGGGATCGATCCGCGCAACGGTCAGCTTGACCTTGCGGGGACCGTCCGTCGCGGTGGCCTTGCTCTCCGGCGGGGCCTCCGGCCGATTCTGGGGAGCCGACCGCCCCTGGGGCTGGGCGTCAGGTCGTCGCGGGAAGTCGGGCCCGCTCTGGGGAGCAGGCCGGTGCTGAGTGTCGGGACGGCGGGACGCGTCCGGCCGTTGGGGGTAGGGCTGCTCTGCGACGAGTGGCTCCGAACCCCCCAGAAGGCGCCCGGGAGGGGAGGGGACCTCGTTCACCGGCCTGGACGGCGACGGGGATCGCCCGGAGGGCGACGAGGGATGCGGTGTCGCGCCTGGCCGCAAGGGCTGGGACCGCCCACCAGGAGGCATCGCCGGGCGGGCCGGAGAGGTCCCCCCCTGCGGGACCCTCTGGGTCGGCTCGGCGGGACGGGCCGGCGGAGCTTCGGTGGGTACGGGCCGGGTGGCTTGTCCCGGTCCGGGGGCGGTTCGCGCCGAGGTGTCGCGAGAAGGGGCGGAGGCGTCGCGAGAAGTACCGGATGACATGGGGTGACGGACCGTCTGTGTCTCGGGTGCGGGGGTACGGGAGGACATCTGAGGGCGGGAGGGCATCCGCGGGGGAGCGGACGGACGCCCGGACTGCGTGGGGTGGGCGGACGGGGACGGAGCGGGGCGGGGAGGAGCACCGGACGACGCGACGTCGTCGCGGTTGCCGCCAGCCCGGGGACCCCCTCCGCGGCCGGTGTCCGGACGGCCGGTGTCCGGCTCGGGCTCGACACTGACCGTGGGGATCGCCTGGGTGGTGGCCTTCGAGGAAGGGTCGCGGGCGGAGCCCTTCGGGCCCCCCGATCGGGTGACGGTGGGAACGTCCGCGTCCTGGGTATCGGTACCGGCCCGGTCGGCGGCCTCGCCGGCCCCGTCCGGACGCGGCCCCCTGTCGGACTGACTCACGCGCCACCTCCGCAGATGTCGAACGCCGTTGACGGTACGGCATCGACGTCACCGCACCGCAGATCGCCCCCCAGGCCCCTTCGAGCCAAACCGCGAGCCGAACAAGGCTATCCCTGTTCCACCGCGTGGTCAGCCTCAGACCAGCGACATGCTGTGACTATCGATAGCTGTTCGTCATTGGTACCGGTCCATTAGTCGCGGTTTGCATCTGATTCATCGGGGGAAACCGGCTCCGTCTCCTCCGGTTTCGTGGGGACAGCCACCGGGACGGCGGATCCGACCGGCGTGTCGGCGACGGCCCCGGCGGGGTCGTCGTCCGTGGCCGGTGACGAGACGTCGTCCGCGTCGGCGCCGAGCGAACGCTCACTGTTGCGGGCGACGGCGATGATCCGGTCACCCGAGTCCGGCTTGGCGAACACGACACCCATCGTGTCGCGTCCCTTGGCCGGGACCTCGTCGACGGCGGAACGCACGACCTTCCCACGCTCCATGACGACGAGCACCTCGTCCTCGTGGCCGACGATCATGGCCCCGACGAGGTCACCCCGCTCCTCGCTCAGCTTCGCGACCTTGATCCCCAGACCGCCGCGCCCCTGGGAACGGTACTGATCCACCGCCGTCCGCTTGGCGTAGCCGGCCTCGGTGACGACGAAGACGAAGGCGTCGTCGGCGTCCCGGACGACGTCGGCCGACAGGAGTTGGTCGCCCGCCCGGAACTTCATGCCGGTGACGCCGGACGTCGCACGCCCCATCGGTCGCAGCGCGGTGTCGTCCGCGGTGAAGCGGACGGACATCCCCTTGTGCGACACGAGCAGCAGATCCCCGCCGTCGTGCAGCAGCCGCGCCGAGACGAGCTCGTCACCCTCCAGCAGATTGATGGCGATCACACCGCCGGAGCGGTTGGAGTCGTACTCCTCCAGCCGGGTCTTCTTCACCCGGCCCTCGCGGGTGGCGAGGACGAGGTACTCGGCGCAGGTGTAGTCGGGGATGTCTAGGACCTGGGCGATCTCCTCACCCGGCTGGAACGCGAGAAGGTTGGCGACGTGCTGCCCCTTGGCGTCACGGCCACCCTCGGGCAGCTCGTACCCCTTCGCCCGGTAGACCCGGCCGAGGTTGGTGAAGAACAGCAACCAGTGGTGGGTCGTGGTGACGAAGAAGTGCTCGACGACGTCGTCGCTGCGCAGCTGGGCGCCCCGGACCCCCTTGCCTCCGCGCCGCTGGGCCCGGTAGGCGTCCGACCGGGTGCGCTTGGCGTACCCGTCCCGCGTGATCGTGACGACGACCTCCTCCACGGGGATGAGGTCCTCGGCGTCCATGTCGCCCTCGAACGGCAGCAGCCGGGTGCGCCGGTCGTCACCGTGCCGGTCGACGATCTCCTGGAGCTCTGCGGAGACGATCCGGCGCTGACGGGCGGGGGAGGACAGGATGTCGTTGTAGTCGGCGATCTGGAGTTCGAGCTCGGCCAACCGGTTCTGGATCTCCTGCCGCTCCAGGGCGGCCAGGCGCCGCAGCTGGAGGTTGAGGATGGCGAGCGCCTGGTCCTCGTCGATGTCGAGGAGGGCGATCAGGCCGGAGCGTGCCTCCTCCGCGGACGGCGAGCGCCGGATGAGCGCGATCACCTCGTCGAGCGCGTCGAGGGCCTTGACGTACCCGCGGTAGATGTGGGCCTGGCGGTCGGCCTCGGCGAGCAGGTACCGGGTACGGCGGACGACGACCTCGACCTGGTGGTCGACCCAGTGGCGGATGAACTTGTCGAGGCTGAGCGTGCGCGGGACGCCGTCGACGAGCGCGAGCATGTTCGCGCCGAAGGTGTCCTGGAGCTGGGTGTGCTTGTACAGGTTGTTCAGGACGACCTTGGCGACGGCGTCACGCTTGAGGACGACGATGATCCGCGTACCGGTACGGCTGGAGGAGTCGTCGCGCAGGTCCGCGATACCGGAGACCCGGCCCGAGTCGACGAGCTCGGCAATCTTGATCTTGAGGTTGTCCGGGTTGACCATGTAGGGCAGCTCGGACACGACGAGGCAGGTCCGGTTCTGGATCTCCTCGACCTCGACGACGGCGCGCATGGTGATCGAGCCGCGGCCGGTCCGGTAGGCGTCCTCGATGCCTCGGGTGCCCATGATCAGACCGCGGGTGGGGAAGTCCGGGCCCTTGATGCGCTGCATCAGCTCGGTGAGGAGCTCGTCGTCCAGGGCCTCGGGGTGGGCGAGCAGCCACTGGGCGCCGTCCGCGACCTCACGCAGGTTGTGGGGCGGGATGTTCGTCGCCATGCCGACGGCGATGCCGGCGGAGCCGTTGACCAGAAGGTTGGGGAAGCGACTGGGGAGAATGTCCGGTTCGCGGGTACGCCCGTCGTAGTTCGGGGAGAAGTCGACGGTGTCCTTGTCGATGTCCCGGACCATCTCCAGGGCGAGCGGCGCCATCCGGCACTCGGTGTACCGCATCGCGGCGGCCGGGTCGTTGCCGGGAGAGCCGAAGTTGCCCTGGCCGTCGACGAGCGGGTAGCGCAGCGCCCACGGCTGCGCGAGGCGCACCAGGGTGTCGTAGATCGCCGAGTCGCCGTGAGGGTGGTACTGGCCCATCACGTCGCCGACGACACGGGAGCACTTGGAGAACCCGCGGTCGGGCCGGTACCCGCCGTCGTACATCGCGTAGAGGACGCGCCGGTGAACCGGCTTGAGACCATCCCTCACCTCGGGCAACGCCCGGCCGACGATCACGCTCATCGCATAGTCGAGGTACGACCGCTGCATCTCCAGCTGGAGATCGATCGCCTCGACGCGGTCGGTGGTGCCGCCGCTCGGCGGGGTCGGGGGCTGCTCGGTCACGGGGTTCCCTTACTGACGCTGGCCGCGCGGGCCGGTGACGACATGCATGATCAGGGCGGACAGGGACGTCACTAGATGTCGAGGAAGCGGACATCCTTGGCGTTGCGCTGGATGAACGAACGGCGCGACTCGACGTCCTCGCCCATGAGGATCGCGAACATCTCGTCCGCGGCCGCGGCGTCGTCGAGGGTCACCTGGCGGAGGATGCGGTTCGACGGGTCCATCGTGGTCTCCCACAGCTCGTCGGCGTTCATCTCACCGAGACCCTTGTACCGCTGGATGCCTTCCTCCTTCGGCAGGCGTTTGCCGTTCCCGAGGCCGGCCGCCACGACCGCGTCGCGCTCCCTGTCGGAGTAGACGTAGTCCGGAGAGGTCTTCTGCCATTTGATCTTGTACAGCGGAGGCTGGGCGAGGTAGACGTACCCGTCGTCGATCAGCCGTCGCATGAACCGGAAGAGCAACGTGAGCAGAAGGGTCGTGATGTGCTGACCGTCGACGTCGGCGTCCGCCATGAGAACGATCTTGTGATAGCGGAGCTTCTCCAGGTCGAAGTCCTCGCCGACCCCGGTCCCGAAGGCGCTGATCAGGGCCTGGACCTCCGCGTTGGCCATGACCTTGTCGATCCGGGCCTTCTCCACGTTGAGGATCTTGCCACGGATCGGCAGGATCGCCTGGGTCCGGGGATCACGGCCCGACTTGGCGGAGCCACCGGCCGAGTCGCCCTCGACGATGTAGATCTCGCACTCGTCGGGCTTGGTCGACTGGCAGTCGCTCAGCTTGCCGGGGAGCCCGCCACCGGCGAGCAGGCCCTTGCGCCGGATCACCTCGCGCGCCTTGCGGGCGGCCATCCGCGCCGCCGCCGCCTGGATCGACTTGCCGATGACGTCGCGGGCCTCCCGCGGGTGGCGGTCGAGCCAGTCGGCGAGCTCGGTGCGGACGACGCGCTGCACGAAGGCCTTCGCCTCGCTGTTGCCGAGTTTCGTCTTGGTCTGCCCCTCGAACTGCGGCTCCGACAGCTTGATCGAGACGACGGCGGTCAGACCCTCGCGGATGTCGTCCCCGGCGAGGTTGTCGTCCTTCTCCTTGAGAAGCTTGTTCTCGCGCGCGTAGTCGTTGACGAGCGTCGTCAGCGCCGCGCGGAACCCCTCCTCGTGGGTGCCACCCTCATGGGTGTTGATCGTGTTCGCGTAGGTGTGGACGCTCTCCGCGTACGCCGTCGTCCACTGCATCGCGATCTCGACCGACAGCTTGCGGACGGTGTCCTCGGCCTCGATCGAGATGATCTCGGAGTGGATCGGGTCGTTCTTCTTCGACGAGTTGAGGTGGTGGACGTA
>JAUPKQ010000267.1 GCA_030837345.1 Actinomycetota bacterium
GACGAGCCTCCACCGCTCGAGCCCGCGCCACCACCGGCGGAACCGGGCACCCCGGCAGCTGCCTCGTCGTCCTCGACGGTGCCCGCCGGCGCGCCGGGGAACGTGGTGACGACGAGGCTCGTGGAGGCGCTGAAGGCCGGGTACTCGGTGGGATCCGGTGCCAGCTCGAAGTCCTCGTCCTCGACCATAGGTGTGACGGTCGCCGTGACCTCGACCGTGTACGCGGTGCCGGGGGTGAGACCGGCCGTGACGAACTGCGCGAAGCTGGCCGGGCAGGTCGGCGCCTCGAGGAAGATCGTCCCTGGCGTGCCCCCGTCCCACCGGTCAGTGGCCACGACGCCGGCACCTGCCGAGACCGTGTAGCTCAGGACCACGGTCGCGGGGAGGTTCTCGGCGGTGGTGAGGCACACGTCGATGTAGATGTCCTGGCGGCTCTGGTAAGCGACCGACAGTTCGAGCAGTGCGGATTCGGCCGAGGCCGGCGGAGCTGTGACGAGTGAGGCTGCCAGGGCGGCGGACGCCAGGGCGGCGGAGCGCCTGCCCCGTGCGCCGTGCCGGGTCATCCGGCCGACAGGGTGATCGGGGCCGACACGGCGCTGAGCTTGGTCGTGCCGCCGCCGGTGAGTCGCGCGAACACCCGGAAGTACACGGTTCCCGAGGGGGCCACCCCCGCGCCCAGGCCGCCGCCGCTGAATCGGCAGGTCCATCCGGAACTGCCCGCCTGGCCGGACGTGCACGCCGAGGTGCTCGCGAACCTCGTGGTCGCGTTCGCCTGGATGCTCATCGACAGCTGCGCGGCGGTTCCCCCGTTCGCGAAGACCCCCCAGGGACCGCTCGCGCTGTTCGAGTACAGGACGGTCCACGAGGCGATCGTGAAGGGCGAGACCGTGGGTGCTGGGCTCCAGCTGAGGGTCGGCAACGTGCTGGTGGGAGTGGCCGGCGTGACGGTGAGACAGGCGTTGGTGCGCGCGTACTGGATGATCACGGTGCCCCGGGCGCCCTTGCCGCCGGTGCCACTGACCCCGGTGGTCGTGGGGCTGCCGCTGCCACCGCCACCGCCGCCGGCGACGCCAGCGGCCGTGGAGCCCGGGGCGCCCGTCAGGCCACCGGTGTCGGTTCCCGAGGAGCCGCCGCCGCCGCTGCCACCAGCGTTGACCACACTCCGTCCGCCGCCGCCCCCTCCGCCGCCGTAGAACGTGCCGGCGAACGGCGCAGCCGGCTGGATTCCCGCGCCGCCGGGCCCCGCGCCACCCGCGGCGCCTGCACCGCCGCCGCCGCCGCCACGACCGTTGCCCGTGTTCTGGCCGATCGCACCGTTGAAGGTCCCGGTTCCCGCTGAGCCCGGACCGCCCGTCCCGGTCGGCCATCCCGCCCCGCCACCGCCGCTGCCTCCGGTGACGCTCCCGCCGTTGCGCGAGGTTGCCGGGTTGGATCCGCCGCCGGCCCCTCCGCCCCCGCCTCCGCCGGCTGCGGTCGCCGTTCCACCGGCGTGGGCGACCGTGGTGGCGCTGCCGGCGCTGCCACGCGAGCCGGTGCCCGCGTTGGAGCCGACACCGCCCGCTCCGCCGTCGCCGACGACGACGTTGTACGCGGTGTTCTTGGTGAAGTTCAGGGTGGTGGACAGCACCCGTCCGCCGCCGCCTCCGCTGATCGTGTTGGTGGTCTGGGAGTAGCCGCCGCCTCCGCCGCCGCCTCCGCCGACGAGGAGCACGTTGACCCCGGTGAGATCACGGTTGGGGGCAGTGAACGTCTCGGCGGCCGCGGCATTGGTGAACACGTGGCGCACGGTGGTCGTGGTGGGGAAGCTGATCGTGCCGCCCTTCCCGGCGGTGTTGCACAGGGCTGATGGAGTCGGCGGCGGAGCCGCACTCGAGGGCGGTGCCACGATGAGCCCGGGCACCGCCAGCGTCACGGTGGCGACGGCGACACCGGCAGCGAGCACGAGCGGGCCACCGGACGACCTCGCCGGCAGTCTCATGGCTCTCCTCGTCGAACCCCGGAAACGACAGCAGACAGACGGCCGTTGGGCGACGGCGGAGCCTGCCTGCAATCGATTTCACTGTATCAGCGGGTGGGATCCCGCGCCTTGTGTCGGTCCAGCGTCCTCCGGCGTCCATTGACGCGTGGCGGGCCACGCGGCCCATTGCCGGCCCCACTCAGGGTCCCAAAAATGGCTACAGAAGCCCAAGCCGATCGAAGACGACGTTCGCATCCCGCGACAGGTTCGCCAGCTCGGTCTTCAGCCCCGGACCTAGGCGCGCGTCCTTGGTGGCGAGCACCAGCCTCCGGCGCAGGCTGCGGGCCTGGTGGTGCAGCCGCTGCACATCCCCGGACACCTGCGAGGCGGCGCGGGCCAGCCGAGGACTGCGCCGTTCGGCGGGCGCTTCGTCGGGGGCCGGCACAGGCACCTCGGTAGCCACCGTCTCGAGGCACTGATCGAGGTCATCCAGGGCTCGGGCCGCCCGGCACAGCCACGACGAGTCCACATGATCCGCGGTCACCAGCGGATCAAGGCGGTGCGTGACATCGACACTCATGACTGCCTCCAGCAGCAGCGGTCCTCATCGACGGGTCCAGCGGTTCCATTGTCGCCTCCGAGCTCATGCGTCCGGTCGCGACGAGGTCCCAGTGCCTTCCCGTCTCCATCTCAGTCCCGTCGCGTGGGCGTAAGTCCGTATCAGGATCCACGTGCGCGTCGTCCTCTCCTGCGGAACCCGCAGCACGACGCGTGCGTCCGACAGCGCACCTCGGCCATTCGGGCGATACTGGTCACCCGCTCGGGGCCCCGTGAGTCCGTCACGGGCGTGGTTCGTCGATTGATCCACCCAACGCTGTTCCTGAGGAGTGACCGTGTTCGCACGATCGACCAGCAAGGCCCTTGTGCTCGCTCCCACGGTGGCGCTGGCCCTGCTCCTCGCCGCCTGCAGCTCGGGTGGCGAGGCAGCTCCCGCCACGACCACCGCCAGCCCCTCGGGAACGGCGGCCAACGCCACGGTCCCGTCGGCGGAGGCCGAGCCGGACAGCTATCCGCTGCCGGACTGCACGGGGCTCGATGCCGCCGCCTGCTCGACGCAGGGCTTCGATCCCGATCGGGATGGCTTCGGCTTCGCCAACTGGGGCGGCGAGGGCTCCCTGAATGCGACGAGCCTGGTCACCCTGTTCGGCGAGAGGGCCGTCTGCGCCAAGGTGGTCAACGGAAAGTGCACGCTCTACCCAGCGGCCAAGAAGTGGGCCGCACAGATCAACGAGGCGATGGCCGGGGGGCACTGCGAGGGCATGGCCGTGCTCTCGCAACTCATCTTCCAGGGCTACCTGACGCCGGGCGACCTAGACCCGGCGGCCGGGACGACGTTCGCCCTCTCGCAGGACGACCCCGACGTCTATCGCAACATCGATCTGCTGTGGGCCACGCAGATGCTGCCGTCCGTGCAGGAGGCCTACAACGCGTTCAAGGACTTCGCTCCCACCGAGATCGCCGCTGAGCTGGCCGCGGGCCTGCAGAGCGGCACGGGCTACACGCTCGGCCTCTACTCGCCCAACGGCGCCCACGCCGTGACGCCGATCGCCGTCACGAGGGAGGGCGACAGGATCGCGATCTCCATCTACGACAACAACTACCCGGGCACCGTGCAGCGGGTCATGATCGACCCCGTCAACGAGATCTGGAGCTACGCCGGCGGCGCGACCAACCCCGATGCCCCCACCGACGGCTGGGAGGGCGGCCTGGGCACCATGGATCTCACTCCCATGGAGGTCCGTCTCGACCTGCCGTCGGTGGCCCCCTTCGCCGAGGGGTCCGCCAAGGGCGCCACGCGGGGCACCACTCCCATGACCCTCATGGTCACCTCACCGGACCCTGAGGCGCGGGTGGGCTTCGAGCTCACCTACGACGGCCAGACCTACGACACGACCGATCCCACGACGGTGTACCCGGCGGGCATCTACGTGCGCCCGACGCTCGGCACCACGCTGGCAGGCAAGGGGACGACCGTCGTCGTCGACCGTGCGATCGCGACCGGTGTGGGGACCCGGGTGAAGCAGGCATCGGGCACGCCGGGCAGGGTCACCGTCTCGGCCGACGCCGTCGGCAGCCCTCGGCTCACGCTCGACGCGGGCATGGATGCCGCCGACGCCCCGGGCTTCGACCTGGTCGACGACGGAGTCGTCCTCGCCTCGGGAGGTTCCCTCCTCAACGTGGCGAACGGCCTCAACAGCCTCGACCTGCCCATCGAGAGCGGCCTCGACGTCGCCATCACCCAGGAGGGCGGGGGAGTCGCGGGCGTCTTCTACCTCGACGGTGACAGCGTGGTGGGCGAGTACGCCCTCGACGACGAGACCGAGAGCGGAGACGTGGTCGACGGCGTGGCCGAGTTCGATGCCGAGACCGGCGAGTTCACGATCACCGAGGAGCTCGCCGAGCCGGAGGCCATCGACGAGGAGCTGGTGTCGTCGTTCGGCGACCAGTTCAGCGACTTCGCCGTCAGCGACGACGAGGGCACCGACGAGGAGGTCGTGGACTCGTCCGACGACGGCACATCGGACGACTCCTCCGCGGACGACCCGGGCAACGAGGACACGGGCAGCGACGACGCGGGCGCCGACGACTCCGGTGCGGACGAGTCGCAGGCCGATGAATCCGATAGCGGCGCCGACGAGGGTGCGGGCTCCGGTGCCGACTCGGGTGGCGACGATGGATCCGAGGAGGAGCCTGTCGACGACTCCGGTGCGGATGCGACAACGGACGAGGGTCAGGACGTGGCCACCGACGAGGGCGGGGACGAGTTCGTCGAGTAGTCGGCCCCGCCGCTGACGGCGCGTCCGGCGGAGAGAGGGCTAGGGTACGACGAGCACGGGGATGTCCGACTCGTCGAGCACCTTGTGCGACACGGCGCCGAACAGTGCCGCACGGATGCGGCCGGCCGATCCATAGCCGACGATGATCATGCGGGCCTTGCGCTCGACGGCGGCCGTGA
>JAUPKQ010000268.1 GCA_030837345.1 Actinomycetota bacterium
CCCCGAAGTCGTCGTCCGGAACCTCGAGGTTCGCGGCGATCCCGGCGATCGTCCCGCCGCTGAAGAGACTCACGGGATCGATGTCGCGGCCGAGGCAGGCGCCGAGATTCGTCGTGACGGCGAGCACCCCGAGGGAGTCGATACCGATATCCCTCAGATCGACGTCGATCGGGAGCCTCGACGATCCGGTCGCCTGTGCCAGGCAGCGGCCGACGGTGAGTTCGAGGTCGGAGTAGTTCCCCTCGGGACGACCGGTCAGTTCGACGACCACCGCCTCGATCGCGGCGCGGGCCTGGGCGACCGTCTGCTCGAAGCGGGCGGAGGAGGCGACCGCGGCGTGCTCGATGCGGACGTTGATCTCGTCGGAGATCCGCATCTGGTGTTCGGGGAGCAGGGCGACGAGTTCGCTCTCGTAGTTGATGTGCCCGGCGAGGAAGCGACGGTGATCCGTGCGGAGCCCGGTGTCGAGGAGGTCGAGCCCCGTCGCCGTCGGCAGCGCCTTGAAGATGGAGTCCTCGTTCGTCCCCGTCGTCAGCGCCATGCCCGTGTCACGCCAGGCGACCCAGTTGACGGCGAGCACGTGGCACCTCGCATCGGCCGAGGCCGTGGCGACGGCGTCGAGGTACGCGTTGGCCGCCGCGTAGTCGGCCTGTCCGAGGCCCGGGATCACCGACGCCACCGACGACATGAGGACGACGAAGGCCGGCGGGTCATCCCGCGTGAGGCGGTCGAGCACGAAGGTTCCGCGCATCTTCGCCCGGAGGACGCGCCGGAAGTCGGCCGTCTCCCGGAACATCACGAGGTTCTCGGGGGGCACTCCGGCCCCGTGCACGATGCCGTCGAGCCGTCCGTGCCGGGAGCGGATCTCCTCGACGGCGGTGCGGAGAGCGTCCTCGTCCCCGGCGTCCGCGGCGAGGCCCCGGACGCTCGCGCCGAGCGCCTCGAGCTCCAGGACACAGCGGGCCTGCTCGGCCGCGGGGGAATCCTCGCCGCCGAAGGCCAGCTCCTCCCAGCGGTCACGCGGGGGCAGTCCCGAGCGGCTGAGGAGGTAGAGCGCGATTCCCGGGCACTGCTCGGCGAACCGGCGGGCGACGGCGAGACCGAGACCCCCGGTGCCGCCGGTGAGGAGATACGCCCCGCCCGGCCGCAGGTAGGGGGCCGGCGCCGGGCAGGACGTCGCGAACTCGGTGATCTCGCTGAAGAACTCCCCGTGCACCACGCCCTCGCGCACGACGAAGACACCCGGCTCGGTGCCGAGCAGTTCCGCACCGACCGTGCCGGGGGCCGTCGCGTCGTCGACGTCGACGAGACGCGCCCGGAACGTCGGGTACTCCTGACCGAGGGTCTTCACCAGCCCGGCGAGCGCGGCGTTCTCGGGGATGACGCCACCGTGCCCCGGGGACACCGTGAGGGCGTTCCGGGTGAGCACCGTCAGGCTCACCCTGGCCGCGCGGTTCATCAGCTCCCGCGCGAGCAGGAACAGCCCGACGACGTTCTTCTCCACCCGCCTGTCGAACTCGGTGAGGTCCTCGGCGGGCTTCTCCTCGAACGGCAGTGCGAACACCAGCCGCGTCGCCTCCGCCTCCTCCGCGGCGTCCACCAGCCTGGCCGCGAGCGCCGCGGCATCGTCGGCCGCGTCCACCGTCACCAGCCGGACGCCGGGCAGGGCGGCCGCGAGCAACGAAGTCGCCGGGTTGCCCGGGTCGACGAGCGCGAGGACCGAGGCGGAGGTCGCGGGCGCGGGTGCGGAGGGCGGCACCGGCACGAACGAGATCTCGAAGGCGCCTGACTGCGCGGGCTCACCACCGGCGACGTTGAGGCGGGTCTCCCAGTCGGAGGGGAACTCCACCCAGGCGCGCGTCTCGTCGAAGACGTACGGGGCGAGCGGGACGGTGCTCGGCAGGTCACCGCCGCGGCCGGTGAACTGGGAGGTCAGGTCGACGTCCTCCCCCGCCTTCCAGGCGGCGCCGAGGGCGGCCGTCGTCGCCCGCTCCGGGGATTCCTGGCCCGGGAGGGGGTCGTCGGCGTCATCGGTGGTCCCGTTCGCGGCCCGCAGGAGGTGCTCCGCCAAGGAGGTGAGGTCGTCGGCGACGAGCGCCAGCCTGTGGGCGTGGTGGCTCCGGGCGATGTTGGAGGTGTAGCAGACGTCGGCGAGGTCGCCGTCGAGGTCGCCGCGCTCCAGCCGCCGCGCGAGGGCACGTGCGGTCAGTCGCAGGGAGCGTTCCGTGCGGGCGCTGAGGGTGAAGAGGAACGGGCCCTCGGGGCGGGAGTCCGCGGACGGCTCGGGCCTGGTGTGCTCCTCGAGCACGACGTGCGCGTTGGTGCCTCCGAGACCGAAAGCGCTGACGCCGCAGCGGCGGACGCCGTCACGGGGATGCCACTCCTCCAGCTCGGCCGGGACACGCACCGGGGAGGAGGCGAAGTCGATCCGGGGGTTCGGTTCGCGGAACCCCGCGACCGGCGGGAGCTGCCGGTTCTTCAGCATCAGCACCGTCTTGGCCATCGCCAGCGCGCCGGACCCCTCGAAGAGATGGCCGAGGTTGCTCTTGACGGTGCCGACGGCGCAGAAACCCCGCTCGTCGGTGACCGTGCGGAAGGCCCGGGTCAGGCCGTCGACCTCGATGGGGTCGCCGATGCGCGTCGCGGTTCCGTGGGCCTCGACGTAGCCGATGGTGCGCGGGTCGACCCCGGCACGCTGCCAGGCCTGGGTGAGGAGGCGGGCCTGCGACTCGGCGTCCGGGCTGGTCAGACCCTCCGAGTGGCCGTCGTGATTCACCGCGCTGCCCTTGATGACGGCGTGGATGTGGTCCCGGTCGGCGAGCGCGCGATCGAGCCGCTTGAGCACGAGGACGGCCGAGCCCTCGCCGAGTCCGGTACCGTCCGCGGACTCGTCGAAGGTGTGGGTGGCGCCGTCGGACGACTCGATGCCGATCCGGGTCATCGCGTGGTCGACGGGCGCCAGCACGATCCGGGTCCCGGCGACGACGGCCATGTCGCAGTCGTCGGCGAGCAGCGCCGTCCGGGCGAGGTGGACGGCCACGAGGGACGCCGAGCACGCGCTGTCGACCACCATGCTCGGTCCGCGCAGGTCGAACAGGTACGACAGGCGGTTGGCGAGCATGGTCTGGATATTGCCCGTGATGCCGAGCTGGGTCATCGACGGGTCGATCCGGCCGCAGTAGTCGCCGTAGGAGTTCATGGGGTTGGCGGCGAAACCGACGAACACGCCGGTCCGCGATCCGGCGACCCGCGGGCCGACGTACCCGGCGTCCTCCAACGCCCGGTACATCGTGCGGAGGACGAGGCGCTGGTGAGGGTCGGTGATGGCGGCCTGGCGCTGCGTCATCCCGAAGAACTCGTGGTCGAACTGGTCGATGCGGTCCAGGTAGCTCGCCCGGTAGTAGTCCACGGGGGCGTCATCGACGGGGCCGCAGTGGGTCCGCTTGACGAATCTCGCGTACTCGTCGACGTCCTGGCGACGCTGGGGCGGGAAAGGCCTGGTCAGCGACCGGCCTGAGGCCACGATCTCCCACAACGCCTCCGGAGTGGTGGCGGCGGGGGTTTCGAGAGCGAGGCCGATGATCGCGATATCCATCGTCAGGGACGTCCTTCACTGGGTGCGGAAACGGATGGGCGGGCGAAGGGGCGGGCGAAAGGGTGGAAGGTGATCGGGCCATGGGCGAGATCCGCCCGCAGCCGGCGGAAGGCCGCGGATTCCTCGGCCGCGATCGCGGTGAGTTCGCGTCGCAGGTGAGGCTTTCGGACCTCGGTCTGCCCGGTGAGGTGCGCGGCGACCTGGGTGACCTGGTGCCGGAGCAGCCGTGCGACCCGGTGGTAGGCGTGGACGACCGACGGGTGGTGCGTGGTGCCGAGCAGGAACTGGTGGAACAGCGTGCGCGATCCGGCGAGCATGCGCAGGGAGTCCAGGCTCGGGGCGGTGTCCACGCCCGTCCCGGCGGCACGGTCGGCCGTGACGACGTCGGGGAGCTGGCCGTAGATCTCGAATCCCTCCCGGGACTCCGAGAGGAGCCTCCGGTACCGCTCCATCAGTTCCCCGGCGTCGGGCGGTCCCGGACGGTGCCCGATCGTCGTGGCGTCGAGGAACCAGCCGCCGGGGTGCGCGGCGTGCCCGGTGACGATCTGCTCCCACGAGATGATCTCCGGGACGAACCTCAGCTCGGGGTTGGCGATGTCCAGGGCGACGAACCGTGTGGCGTCCGGTGAGACGCCGGCGAGGAGGACGCTGTGCCTGGCGAGCGCGTCAGTGTCGATCTTGCCGCGTCCCCGCAGGTACTCGGCGAAGTACGGGACGTCCCCGCTCGGGGCGTAGAACAGCACCGGCTGTCCGGCTGCGAGGAACTCCAGCACCCTGGGCAGGTCGTCGAGGGCACCGTCACCGAGGTGACGCACCGGATGGCCCAGGGCCTCGAGGTCGTCGTCGGCACCCAGCCGTGGCTCGAAGGTCCACCGGGCCTGCCGCCGGATGACGCAGTGGTGGTAGATCTCGGCGGTCGATTCGAGGGCCGCGTACTTAAGCAGGCCGGCCCACGGATCGACGGCGAGGAGGTAGGCGAGGATCTGGCGCTGACGGCACGTCATGTAGTGGGACGGGTCCGGGTTGACGACGCGTTCGGCCCCCGGCACCAGCCGGACGTCCTCCGGGACGGCCAACGCTGTCGCCGCGGACCGGGGACTCACCGCACCGCCTTGATCATCCCGGTGAGGACGGTCCCTCCGACCTCCTCGAAGGTCGTCACGCCGAGCTCCCGCATACGCCGCACCACGCACACCCACTCGACCGGGGTGACGAGCTGCCGGGTGAGCACCTGCGCGGCCTCCTCCGGCCGGAACAGGTCACCGGTGACGCTGGAGACGACCGGGACGGTGCCCGGGGTGAACCGCACCCCCTGGAGGGTTCTCGCGAAGGCCACCCGGGCGGGGGCCATGAGCGGGCTGTGGAACGGACCGCTCACGCGCAACGGCACCACCTGGGTCGCGCCACCCCGCTTGAGCACGCGCGAGGCCAGCCCGAGCTGAGCGGTGTCGCCGGAGACCGTCGTCTGCCGGTCGGAGTTGCGGTTGGCGACGTGCACCTGGCCGAGGCCGCTCCCCCGGAGAATCTGCTCGACGCGCTCGCCGGGCAGACCGGAGACCGCGATCATGCCTCCGCCGCGCACCTTCGCCATCGCCAGAGCGCGGTCGCGGACCAGCCTCAGCCCGTCCAGCAGGCCGAGGATCCCGGCGGCGACGAGCGCGTTGAACTCACCGAGGCTGTGCCCGGCGCAGACCTCCCCGGCGGGCGCGCCGTCCTCGGTCCGCGCCAGGGCACCGAGGGCGTTGACCAGGAAGATCGCAGGCTGGGCGTACGTCGTGTCGGTCAGGCGCGTGGTGTCACCGGAGGCGCACAGATCCGGCACCGACCAGCCGAGGATCTCGTCGGCCTCGGCCGTGATGCCGGCGAACCGTTCGAAGAGTCCGGCACCCATTCCGGCGCGTTGGACCCCCTGACCGGGGAAAACCAGGCCGAGCATATGTCCTCCAAGTTCGTCCTGGTTTCGGCCGCATGAAAGTCCCCGGCGTCCAGGAGACACGCCGGGTAGCGGAAAAGCGTGATTCAGTGAGACTTCGCCGGGCGCAGCACGGTGTAACGCAACGGTCGCCGATCGGAGCCGAGGCAATCCCGGGTGAAGATCCGCACAGCACAACCTGGGCCATGATCGACGATTTCGTCGGGGTCGCTCTCCCGAAGGGCTATCTCGACCGCCGAGGGCCAGTCCAACGGACGGCACAACACCTGCGCCAGGCAGTCCGAGAAGAGGTCCGAGGAGTGCTGCAAATTACGGGGGGAATCGATGGCGTACACGGGTACGGCGAGAGATCCAGATCTCAGGTCGATTCCGGCCCAGTCCCGGTCGTCGACCGAGCCGCGCATCGCCGGGGCCAGCAACCTGCTGTGGAACGGCAAGGTCGTCCGCAGGAAGGCCCAGCGGGCGCCGTCCGCGGCGAGATCCTGCCCGTGACGGAGCCAGAACTCGAGCAAGGCGTCCACCTGCCCGCTGAGCACCGCGGACGCCGGGCCGTTCACCAGCCCGACGTCGACCGGCCGGTAGGAGCCGGAGGCGTTGTGAGCGTCGACGACCTCCCGGAGCCTCGCGACCGGAAGGCCCGTGACCGAGGCCATCGGACTGGGGTTCCGCGGGGTGTCCGGGCACCGCGCGAACCGCCGGAGGATCTCCGGATCCCGTTCTCCGCCACCGGCCGTCGTGTGGCACCGCAGCAGGGCCAACGCGGTCAGGAGCACGATGCCGTGCGCCTGCCGCAGGTATTCCCGCAGATCACGAACCTGGAGACCCGCCACGACGGCGGACAGCAGCCCCAGGCTGTGGCCCAGCCCCGCGACGGCCCGGCGCTCGCCGGTGCCGGCGGCCGCCGGTACCGTTCTCGGGTCCGGCTGGAGCAGGCACAGGTGGTAGAGATGGGTGAGGATTCCCTCGACCACCGAATGGCGCAGGACGGCGTCGTCCGGCCGGACGTCGGTCGTCAGCCACCGGCGCAACGGAATACCACCGGGAACCACCCCCCTCGTCGCGTCGCCGCCGAAACGTTCGACGGCGCGGTCGACCGCTTCGACCGCGGTCTCCACGAGGGGCCTGTGGGTCGGTCGACGGGTGAAGTCCCGGATCAGGCCGAGCATATCCCCGTTGAAGGCGCCGAAGCCCGAGAACAACAGTAGTGAACGCATTGTCGCATCACAGTTTCTGACCATGCCGGGGCGGCACCGGCCGAACCCGCGACGGATGCCGTGCGGGCAGGGAAGATGTGGCTCCAGGCGAAAGTTTTCGTCAATTGAAGGCGAAGGTTCTGATGTGGTCCGTCGATCCTGTCAGGTATACCGGGGAGTAACTTCGGGGTCTGCGGGAAAGCGCATGGGAGCGCTCCCATTGGCGCGGGAGCTTACCTGAGGCAGTCGATGAACGG
>JAUPKQ010000269.1 GCA_030837345.1 Actinomycetota bacterium
AGGTATCCGAATACATCGCCCAGTTGCGTTTCTCGGTACCCGGCGTGGGCCTGATTTCCCCGCCGCCGCACCACGACATCTACTCGATCGAGGATCTCGCGCAGCTGATCCACGATCTGAAGAACGCGAACCCGTCGGCGCGCATCCACGTCAAGCTCGTCTCCGAGGTCGGGGTCGGGACGGTCGCGGCGGGGGTGAGCAAGGCCCACGCGGACGTCGTCCTGATCTCCGGTCACGACGGTGGCACCGGCGCGAGCCCGCTGACCTCCCTCAAGCACGCCGGGGCGCCCTGGGAGCTCGGCCTGGCGGAGACCCAGCAGACCCTCCTGCTCAACGGCCTGCGGGACCGCATCGTCGTGCAGACCGACGGCCAGCTGAAGACCGGGCGGGACGTCGTCGTCGCGGCGCTGCTCGGTGCCGAGGAGTTCGGTTTCGCGACGGCCCCGCTCGTGGTGTCCGGGTGCGTGATGATGCGGGTCTGCCACCTCGACACCTGTCCGGTGGGGGTCGCGACCCAGAACCCCGAGCTGCGCCAGAGGTTCTCCGGCAAACCGGAGTTCGTGATCACCTTCTTCGAGTTCATCGCGGCCGAGGTGCGTGAGTACCTCGCCCGGCTCGGGTTCCGCAGCCTGGAGGAGGCGATCGGTCACGTCGAGATGCTCGACACGCGTCAGGCGGTCGCCCACTGGAAGGCCTCCGGCCTCGACCTGTCCCGCGTTCTCGCGATCCCCGGCGTTCCGGACGGCACGCCGCTCCGGTGCGTCTCGCGGCAGGACCACGGCCTGGACAAGGCGCTCGACCACGAGCTGATCGCCCTGGCCCAGGACGCGCTGGAGGAGCGGACCCCGGTGAAGATCACGGTGCCGGTCCGCAACGTCAACCGGACGGTCGGCACGATGCTCGGGCACGAGGTGACGGTGCGCTGGGGTGCCGACGGCCTGCCCGACGACACGATCGACGTCACCCTGACCGGGTCGGCGGGCCAGTCGTTCGGTGCCTTCCTCCCTCCCGGGGTGACGCTGCGCCTGTTCGGCGACGCCAACGACTACCTCGCCAAGGGGCTGTCCGGAGGACGGGTGATCGTGCGACCCGACCGCGCCTCGGGATTCGCCGCGGAGCACAACGTGATCGCCGGCAATGTCGTCGCCTACGGGGCGACCGCGGGGGAGGTCTTCGTCCGAGGCCAGGCGGGGGAGCGGTTCTGCGTGCGCAACTCCGGCGCGACCGCCGTCGTCGAGGGTGTCGGCGACCACGCCTGCGAGTACATGACCGGCGGGCGTGTCGTCGTCCTCGGGCGCACCGGCCGGAACTTCGCGGCCGGGATGTCCGGGGGCACGGCGTTCGTTCTCGACCTGCGCCCGGTGCGGGTCAACCGGGAGCTCGTCGACCTGAAGCCGATCAACGACGAGGAGAGCGCCGAGCTGTACGAGCTGGTGACCCGCCACCGTGCCGTCACGGAGTCCGCGGTCGCCTGGCGCCTCCTGCAGGACTGGCGGGGCGCGAGGGCCCGCTTCACCAAGGTCCTTCCCCGCTCGTACGCCCAGGTGATCTCCGTGCGGCGCGAGGCCGAGCGGGAGGGGCTCGACCTGGACTCCGACGAGGTCTGGGCCCGGATCATGGAGGCGACCCGGTGACGCCGGCCCGCCTGACGCCGACCTGTATGACGCTGCTATCCACGATGGGCGAGGGAGCGAGCAATGGCTGACCCCAGGGGCTTCCTGACCACCCGGGCGCGCGAGCTTCAGTCCCGCCGTCCCGTGCCGGTGCGGTTGAGGGACTGGCGTGAGGTGTACGAGCCGGGTGACGACGCGATGCTGCGCCGCCAGGCGGGCCGGTGCATGAACTGCGGCATCCCGTTCTGCCACAACGGCTGTCCCCTCGGCAATCTGGTTCCGGAGTGGAACGACCTCGTCCGCCGGGAGGACTGGCGGCAGGCGAGCGAGAGGCTGCACGCCACAAACAACTTCCCCGAGTTCACCGGCCGGCTCTGTCCCGCGCCCTGTGAGACCGCGTGCGTGCTCGGGATCAACCAGCCACCGGTGACGATCAAGCAGGTCGAGGTCTCGATCGTCGACCGGGCGGCCGCGGAGGGGTGGCTCGTCCCTCGTCCCCCGGACCGGCTGACCGGCAGGACGGTCGCCGTGGTCGGGTCCGGGCCCGCGGGGCTCGCCGCCGCGCAGCAGCTGACCCGGGCCGGGTACACCGTCGCGGTGTACGAGCGGGCAGACCGGATCGGCGGGCTGCTGCGGTACGGCATCCCCGAGTTCAAGATGGAGAAGCGCCATCTTGACCGGCGCCTCGCCCAGATGGAGGCGGAAGGCACCCGTTTCCGCCCCGGGGTGGAGATCGGGAAGGACCTGACCGGACGCCAGTTGCGTGACCGCTACGACGCCGTCGTCCTCGCGGTCGGGGCGACGGCGTGGCGCGACCTGCCCGTCCCCGGGCGGGAGCTCGAGGGGGTCCTCCAGGCGATGCAGTACCTGCCGGACGCCAACCGGGTGGCGATGGGTGATCAGGCCCCCGGCCAGGTCGTCGCGACCGGCAAGGACGTGGTGATCATCGGCGGGGGGGACACCGGCGCCGACTGCCTCGGCACGGCGCTGCGCCAGGGGGCGCGGTCCGTCACGCAGCTGGAGATCATGCCACGCCCGCCCGAGGACCGCCCGGGCGGGCAGCCCTGGCCGACCTACCCGATGATCCACCGGGTGTCGAGCGCCCACGAGGAGGGCGGGGAGCGCGTCTACGCCGTCAGCACCCAGGCGTTCCTCGGGGACGGCGAGGGCCGCGTCTTCGGGCTGCGGGTGGTCGACGTCGAGCTCACCGACGGGAGGTTCGTTCCCGTCGAGGGGTCGGAGCGGGAGATCCCGGCCCAGCTCGTCCTCCTCGCGATGGGATTCACCGGACCGGAACGCGGTCCACTCGTCGATCAGCTCGGTGTCGATCTGGACACACGGGGCACTATTGCCCGTGATGCGACGTATGCAACCAACGTCCCAGGGGTGTTCGTCGCCGGAGACGCCGGACGAGGCCAGTCGTTGATCGTCTGGGCGATCGCCGAGGGCCGATCCTGTGCGGCCGCGGTAGATCGATGGCTGACGGGGAGTACCGTTCTACCTGCGCCGATCCCACCGACCGCACGGCCGCTCGTGGTCTGATCCCAGAAATCCCGGATCAAGGGCCCCGCAGTGTTCGGCAGGGGAGGTCGAAGGCGACCGGCTGCGTTCCACCCATCGTTCCGGAGCGTTTCCGGACCGTGACCCCCGCCGAACAGGTTAAGGACCGAAGTAAAGATCATGCGTCGTGCCAAAATCGTCTGCACCCTGGGCCCCGCCGTCTCCGGCCGGATCCGACAGCTCGTCGAGGCCGGGATGGACGTCGCCCGTCTGAACCTCAGCCACGGCGGTTACGCCGAGCACGAGGAGCGGTACCGCGAGGTCCGCGAGGCCGGAGAGGTCACCGGACGCGCGGTGGGGATCCTGGCCGACCTCCAGGGTCCCAAGATCCGTCTGGGCACCTTCGCGAGCGGCCCCGTCACCCTCGCCGACGGTGATGTGTTCACCGTCACCACCGAAGACGTCCCCGGGGACGCCGACCTCGTCTCGACGACCTACTCGGGACTGCCCGGGGACTGCCGCGTCGGCGACACGATCCTCGTGGACGACGGCAAGGTCGCCCTGCGCGTCACCGCCGTCGAGGGCCCCCGCGTCGTCACCCGCGTCGAGATCGGCGGGCAGGTGTCCAACCACAAGGGCCTGAACCTGCCCGGCGTCGCCGTCAGCGTGCCTGCCATGTCCGACAAGGACGAGAGGGATCTGCGCTGGGCGCTCGGCATCGGGGTCGACCTCGTCGCGCTGTCGTTCGTGCGCTCCGCCAAGGACGCCGACGACGTGAGAAAGATCATGGAGGAGGAGGGGCGCAGCGTCCCGATCATCGCCAAGATCGAGAAGCCGCAGGCTGTCGACAACCTCGAGGAGATCGTCCGCGCCTTCGACGGGATCATGGTCGCCCGCGGTGACCTGGGCGTCGAGCTGCCGCTCGACCAGGTGCCGATGGTCCAGAAGCGGGCGATCGAGCTCGCCCGCCGCGCGGCCAAGCCCGTCATCGTCGCCACGCAGGTCCTCGACTCGATGATGGTGCTGCCCCGGCCCACCCGCGCCGAGGCCTCCGACTGCGCCAACGCCGTCCTGGACGGCGCGGACGCGATCATGCTCTCCGGGGAGACGAGCGTCGGGAAGTACCCCCTTGAGGCGGTCCGGACGATGGCCCGGATCATCGAGACCACCGAGGACCAGGCCCTGGACAAGATCCAGCCCCTCGGCACCCGTCCCTCGACGAAGGGCGGAGCGGTCACCTACGCCGCGGCGACGGTCGGGGAGCTGCTCGACGTCGAGTACCTGGTCGCCTTCACCCAGAGCGGCGACTCCGCGCGCCGGATGTCCCGGCTGCGCTCGCGCATCCCGCTCGTCGCGTTCACCCCGGAGGTGAGCGTCCGTTCGCAGCTGTCCCTCACCTGGGGCGTCGAGACGATCCTCACCGCGTCGGTCAGCACGACGGACGACATGGTCAAGCAGGTGGAGGAGCGGTTCATGGCCACCGGGCGGGTCCGCGAGGGCGACCGCGTGGTGATCGTGGCCGGGTCCCCTCCCGGGGTGCCCGGCTCGCTGAACACGATGCGCGTGCTCCGCATGCCGTCGCTGGTCCAGACCCCCGCGCAGAGCGGAACGCCCGCGCAGAGCGGGGTCTGAGGCCCCGATGGGGCCCGTCGTCGTCGTGCCGGGTGCGGGACTCGAACCCGCATGCCTCTCAGCGGCGCATTTTGAGTGCGCTGTGTCTGCCGATTCCACCAACCCGGCTCGAGGGCGACTCTAGTGCCAACCAGGCCGGGGATCCCACTTCCCTTTCCGAACGAGAGCGCGGAGAGGGCTGTGGGATCCCCGTACAGTCCGTACAGTCCACCCCCACCTGCGGCAGGACCGCACCTGATTCACTAGGCTGGTATCCGTGACCGATCGGGAGTCTGCGACCACCACACCCGCGAGGCGGGTCGTCGTCGCCGAGGACGAAGCGCTGATCCGGCTCGACATCGTCGAGATGCTCCGGGATGCCGGGTACGACGTCGTCGGTGAGGCTGGCGACGGTGAAGAGGCCATCCGCCTGGCCGAGGAGCATCGTCCGGACCTCGTCGTCATGGACATCAAGATGCCCATCCTCGACGGCATCTCGGCGGCCGAGAGGATCGCCGGGGCCCGCATCGCGCCCGTCGTGCTCCTCACCGCCTTCTCGCAGCGGGAACTGGTCGAGCGTGCCCGTGACGCCGGGGCGATGGCGTACGTCGTCAAGCCGTTCAGCGCGGCCGATCTGCTGCCCGCGCTCGAGATCGCCCTCAGCCGGCATTCGGAGATCGCCGCCCTTGAGGCGGAGGTCGCCGACCTCGCCGACCGTTTCGAGACCCGCAAGCTCGTCGACCGGGCGAAGGGCCTGCTGCAGAGCAAGTTCAAGATGAGCGAGCCCGAGGCCTTCCGGTGGATCCAGAAGACCTCGATGGACAAGCGTCTGACCATGCGTGAGGTCGCCGCGGCGATCATCGCGTCGGCCGGGGACGGCGCCGCCAAGGGTGGCGCCCGCTCGTCGTCCGGGTCGGGCCGTTCGGCCGAGTCGGCCAAACAGACGACGTCGGACGGGGAGGACGTCACCCGGTCCGGAGCCGACGACGCCTGATCGCCCACCGGGCATCACCGCACGTGGTGCGGGTCGCTCCCCCTGGGGGGAACGACCCGCACCACGTCTTTGCCGTCACCCATCGTAATGAATGGGCGAATACATCCATGTAACAACGACGACACTTGTTAGTGACTGTATATGCGAAGCTGTGTAGCGCACCGTGAGGACGATCCCGAATCGTTGTCACTGTCGGTACGAATGATCTAGGTTAAATCGGATCAGCTTCGTCCTCTCGATGGTAGTTTCGCGTCCGATCGGTGCCGGGACGGCAAGTCCGGACGCACACACCAGACGTGGGAAGAGAGAGAAATGACGAAGCCCATTCGGGTCGTAGCGCTCCTGGCCGTGGTAGGTCTGGCGCTGACGGCATGCAGCGGGGGCTCCGCCGGGAACAGTGGTTCCGGCGGCAGGACTCTGATCATCTCCAGCGACCTGCCGTTGCTGGGGTCTTCCAAGGACGCCTCCGAGTCGACGAACAACGCCATCCGGCTGTACCTGGAGCAGGTGGGGAACAAGGCCGGCAAGTACAACGTCAAGTTCGAGACGTACGACGACTCGACGACGACCACGGGCAAGTGGGAGAGCGGTAAGTGCCAGCAGAACGCCACCGCCCACGTCCAGAAAAAGGACGAGGTCGCCGTGATGGGGACCTACAACTCCGGATGCGCCAAGATCATTCTCCCGATCCTCAACCAGGCACCTGACGGTCCGATGCTCATGGTGTCCCACGCGAACACCAACCCGGGCCTGACCAAGACGTGGGAGAAGGGCGAGCCCGAGAAGTTCTACCCGAAGGGCACCCGGAACTACGCGCGCGTCGTGACGACGGACGACATCCAGGGCCAGGCGGCGGCGAAGTTCATGGTGGAGAGCCTCGGCGTCCGGAAGGTGTACATCCTCAACGACAACGAGACCTACGGCCAGGGTGTCGCGAAACAGTTCGAGGAGAGCGCCAAGGCCGCCGGCGTCACGGTGCTCGGCAACGAGTCGTGGGAGGCCAAGGCGACCAACTACGTCGCGCTGTTCCAGAAGATCAAGGCGTCGGGCGCCGAGGCCGTCTACCTCGGAGGGATCTTCGACTCCAACGGCGGGCAGCTCATCAAGGACAAGGTCGCCGTCCTCGGCAAGAACTCGGTCGTGAAGTTCATGGCGCCCGACGGCTTCACCGGGTACCCGACGCTGACGAAACTCGCCGAGGCCCAGGGCATGTACCTGACCTTCCCGGGCCTCACCACCTCGGAACTGCGAAGCTCCGGAGGCACCGGGGCGAAGCTGCTCGACGCCTACAAGGTGAAGCACGGGACCGACCCTGTCTCCAACTACGCGCTGTACGGAGTCGCCGGTGTCCAGGTGATCCTCGCGGCGATCGAGAAGTCGGACGGCACCCGCAGAAGCATCACCGAGCAGGTCTTCTCCGGCGACGGGATCACCATCCCCGCCAACCTGTCCGTGCTCGGCAAGGAGATGAAGATCGATCCGAAGAGCGGTGACGTCAACGTCAAGGACATCACCGTCGAGGTCGTCAAGGGCAGCAAGGAAGTTCCTCTGAAGTCGATCGCCCTGTCCTGATCCGTCCGATGCGGGCGGGGAGCGCGAACTCCCCGCCCGCACCCTGTGCCGACCGATCGGCACGCCGTCGGGGGGCGGCCGAGCCTCCGTGGGTGCCGCGTCCCACTCCTCGTGCGGAAGGTGACCGTGAGCCAGACAGCAGAAGCGCACGCCCCGCGATCCAGATCCCTCCCGGCGCCCCGGGTCCTCCTCGAGAAGGCGACGGGCCTCGGGCTCGTGGCCATCCTCGGTCTGTGGCTGGTCGTCCAACTGGTCCGGACGCCGGAACGGTTCGCCGGAGCCCTCGTCGAGGGCGTCAACGTCGGCGCGATCTACGCGCTCATCGCCCTGGGGTACACCCTCGTGTACGGGATCATCGAACTGATCAATTTCAGCCACGGCGACCTGTTCATGTTGTCGACGGTCCTCGGCGCCTTCGTGGTGATCACCGTGTTCGGGGCGACGTCCCCCACACTCGGCGGATTCGGCGTCCTGGCCCTCGGCCTCGTCGTCACCATGACGCTCGCCGCGACGGTCAACGTCGCCGCCGAGCGGCTCGCCTACCGGCGCCTGCGGAAGGCGCCGAAACTCGCCCCGCTGATCACCGCCGTCGGCCTGAGCTTCGTGTACCAGTGGGGCGGTGTCCGGACCAACGGCTCGGGTCAGAAGACCTGGGACTCCCTCCTCGGCGATTCCGGTTTCACCGTCGCCGGGATCTCCGTTCCCTGGTCGATGGTCCTCGTGACCGGGGTGACCATCCCCCTGCTGATGCTGATGATGTGGATCGTCCAGAACACCCGTCAGGGCAAGGCGATGCGGGCGACGGCCCAGGACCAGGACGCGGCGCGGCTGATGGGCATTGACGTCGACCGCACCATCGCGTTCACGTTCGCCGTCGGAGGCGCGCTCGCGGGCGCTGCCGGGGTCCTCTACCTCCAGACCGTCGAGAACACGCGCTGGGACGCCGGGTTCCGGCTCGGCCTGTACGCCTTCACCGCGGCGGTGCTCGGCGGCATCGGTCGCCTCGACGGTGCCGTGCTCGGCGGTTTCCTCATCGGGATCATCCAGAACCTCAATGACAGCGGAATGCTGCCGTTCGGTCAGAAATGGTCGCAGACCGTGGTGTTCACCATTCTCATCATGCTGATGGTGTTCAGACCGGAAGGCCTGCTGGGCAGGCCGACGACAGAGAAGGTGTGACATGGCGACGACGGCCGCTCCCGCCACGGACACGCGCGTGAAGAACGGCGACGGCACCGGCCGTGGAGGAGGTGACGGCGCCGGCGTCCGGCGTCGCCACCGGCTCGGCGACAGGATCTGGCCTCTCGGTTTCGCGCTGGCCGCCGTGCTCGTCTTCGTGCTCTACCAGTGGATCCTTCCGCAGGCCCCGGCCGGGGTGAGTGACTTCTTCCAGACCTGGCTGCCGATGAGCACCATCAACCAGTGCGTGATCTGGGCGACCATGGCCGTCGGACTGAATGTCGTCGTCGGCTACGCGGGGCTGCTCGACCTGGGCTATGTCGCCTTCTGGGCGATCGGCGGGTACGTCGCCGGGTGGTTGATGTCCGGGTTCTTCGGCCAGTGGCAGATCAACTTCTTCGGACACCCGGCGCCGGGGCAGGAGAGCGGCATCCACCTGTCATTCTGGCTCGTGCTGCCCCTCGCCGGCCTGTTCTGCGCATTGTGGGGGGTGATCATCGGTGCCCCCACCCTCCGCCTGAAGAGTGATTACCTCGCGCTCGTCACCCTGGGATTCGGCGAGATCATTCCCGAGGTGTTCAAGAACGGCGAGAACATCAACGGGTTCAACCTGAGCAACGGCGTCAAAGGCATCACCCCGCTCGACCCGATCTCCACCGGGCCCTTCGCGTATCTGGGGGTCCCGGAGGAGCTCGGCCCGTTCGACGAGACGTGGAAATTCGTCATCTACGTGCTGATCGCGACGTTCGCCGTCTTCGTCTCCTTGCGGATCCGCGAGGGACGGCTCGGCCGCGCCTGGCTGGCGATCCGCGAGGACGAGCTCGCGGCCAGCATGATGGGCGTGCCGCTCATGCGGACGAAACTCGCCGCGTACGCCGTCGGAGCGTTCATCGGCGGTATCGGCGGCGTCGCCTACGCCAGCGCCGTCGGCGGTGTCGCAGCCGAGGACTTCGCGTTCTCGTCGTCCATCATCCTGCTGGCGATGGTCGTGCTCGGAGGCATGGGCAACGTGTGGGGGGTGATGCTCGGGGCGCTGGTGCTCCAGTGGATCAACTCCAACGGCCTGGCCAAGGCCGGCGAGGCGATCAACCAGGCGGTCGGGAAGGACCTGAACTTCCCGTCGTACAACTTCCTCGTCTTCGGGGCGATCCTCATCCTGATGATGCTCTTCCGCCGGGAGGGGCTGCTGCCCGAGACACGGACACGTCAGGTGCTCCGCGAACCGGACCGGGGCGGGGCCGAGCCCGCGGACGCCGAGCTGGAGGGGGAGCGGCGGTGACCGACACGAGGGACGCCGACACGAGGGACGCCGACACGACGGACACGGACACGCCGGCACCGCTGGCGATGTCGGCGTCCGGCATCACGATCCGGTTCGGCGGCCTGGTCGCCATCGGGAACGTCGACTTCACGATTCCCGAGCGCGGGATCGTCTCTCTCATCGGCCCGAACGGCGCCGGCAAGACGACGTTCTTCAACGTGCTGACCGGGCTGTACCGGCCGTCGAACGGACGGGTCCTGCTGGGCTCGAAGGACGTGACCGGGATGAGCCCCCACAAGGTCGCCTCCCTCGGCCTCGCCCGGACGTTCCAGAACATCCGCCTGTTCAACCTCATGACGGCGGAGGAGAACGTCCTCGTCGGCATGCACTCCCGCATGCGGTCCGGGATCGTCAGGACGGTCCTGCGGACGCCGGGCCAGCGCCGCGAGGAGCGGGAGGGCCGGGAGTTCGCCCGCGAACTCCTGGAGTTCGTCGGCATCGGCGCGGTCGCCCAGGAGCTGTCACGCAACCTCTCCTACGGCGACCAGCGTCGCCTGGAGGTCGCCCGCGCCCTCGCCCTGCGTCCGCGCGTCCTCCTGCTCGACGAGCCGACGGCGGGCATGAACCCGCAGGAGTCGGCGAGGTTCGTCGAGTTCGTGCACCGGGTGCGGGACGAGCGGGGGGTGTCGATTCTCCTGATCGAGCACGACATGAGCGTGGTGATGCGTGTGAGTGAGCGGGTGACCGTCCTCGACCGCGGCGAGAAGATCGCCGAAGGACCGCCGGAGGAGATCAAGTCCGACGAACGGGTCATCGAGGCCTACCTCGGCAAGACCGGGACTCACGGCTACGGGGAGGACGAGTGAGCGCGACGACGGACGACCGGCCGGAACTTCGGGTACGGGACCGGGAGGTCCTGCTCTCCGTCACCGACCTGTACGTTCACTACGGCAACATCGCCGCGGTGAAAGGGGTGACCCTCGCCGTCGGCACGGGCGAGATCGTCACCCTGATCGGGTCCAACGGAGCCGGCAAGTCGACGACGCTGCGCACGATCTCCGGGTTGATCCGCCCCCGGCGGGGGGACGTCGTCTACCGGGGATCGTCGATCGCGGCGCTGCCGGGACACCGCATCGTCGCCGCGGGGATCTGCCATTCCCCGGAAGGCCGGCGGATCTTCCCCCGCATGACGGTGCGCGAGAACCTCGATCTCGGGGCCTATCTGCGTCGCGACGCGGCCGGGGTCACGGCCGACCTCGACCGGGTGCTCGACCTGTTCCCTCGCCTGAAGGAGCGGATCGACCAGAAAGCCGGCACCTTGTCCGGCGGCGAGCAGCAGATGCTCGCCGTCGGCCGGGCGCTCATGGGCGATCCGACCCTGCTGCTCCTCGACGAGCCGTCGATGGGGCTGGCGCCTGTCCTCGTCGACCTGATCTTCGACACGATCCGGACGATCCGGGACCAGGGCACGACCGTCCTCCTGGTCGAGCAGAACGCCCTCGCCGCCCTGCGGGTCGCCGACTACGCCTACGTCCTCGAGTCGGGGACTCTCAAGCTCGAGGGCCCGGCGCGGGACCTCGCGAAGGACGAGGAGGTCACCAGGGCCTACCTGGGCGGGTGACCGGGTTCCCCCGGGGCGAGGAGCAGGAGAGGAGGCAAGCCCCTTCCGGGGTCGTTCCCAACGACGTACGCTCCAGATGCCGTACGGGGACGGCTCCCTTACCCTGCGGTGTCCCGCCGCTGCTCGTCGAGGAGGCACGGTGTCGCATCCGCCGGTCGAGGTCCGCCGGGCTTGTGCGGAGGACCTCGACGACCTGCTCCTCCTGTGGGCGACGTCCCGGGAGGAGCTGAGCCGCAGTGTCCGCGCGGTGGCCGCCCCGCCTCCGGAGCAACTGCGCCCCCGGCTGCGGGAGGCCCTCACCTCCACCGACGCCCCCGTGCTCCTGGCACGGTGCGAGGGCGCCGTCGCGGGGTACGCCGTCCTGCGCTTCGCCCCCGTCCTCGCCCTCGACGGGGCGGCCCTGCACATCGATCACCTCTACGTCCTGCCACACCTTCGGCGCCGGGGCGTGGCACGGACCCTCCTGACGGCCGCGACGGCCCTCGCCGAGCGCAACGGCGCCGACCAGATCCTCGCCGGGGCGCCCCCCGGCGCCCGTGACACCCACCGGTTCCTCGCCCGCCTCGGGTTCTCGCCCCTCGTCGTACGCCGCGTCGTCGGCACCGCGCAGCTGCGCCGCCGGCTGACCGGCGAAGGACCACGCCGGGGCCTGGACGACCTGCTGTCCCGCCGCCGTTCGCTGCGCGCCCGCGCGACCCGGGCGAGCTGGACGCCGTCCGGGTGGGGCGGTGCCGATCGACGGATGGCGTCCCCTCCGCCCGCCCTGTCGGTCCTTCCCGCCCCCGGTGCCCGGATCGTCACCGTGGGCCGGACCGCCGAGCCCGCGCCCCCTGTCGCCACATCCCCTGTCGCCACATCCCCTGCCCCCGCCGCACCGGACCGGCCGGTCGTGCTCGACCGCTCGGTCGCTCTCGACCGGCCGGTCGTGCTCGACCGGTCCGCCGCGACGGACCGGCCGGCTCTCCCCGCCCCGGCGCTCGGCCCTGATCCGGTCCCCGGCCCTGGACCCGTGCCCTGCCCCGATCCGGGGCCGGTCCCCGAGACCGTGTCCGGCCCTGAGACCGTGCCTTGCCCTGAGCCCGTGTCCGGCCCTGAGCCCGTGCCTTGCCCGAAGCAGGTCACGACCCCGGCGCCCGCCGTCCCGGCACGCGGCCCGGGCCGGCGCCGACGGCGTCCTCCGGTGGTTCCGTGAGCGTCGGTGGTGGCGCATAGGCTGGCCGCCGTGACCACGCCGCCTTCTCCCCGCGCCACCGACGCCCCGACCCGCCTGCTGCTGGTCGACGGGCACTCCCTGGCCTACCGCGCTTTCTTCGCCCTCCCCGTCGACAGCTTCGCGACGCGCACCGGCCAGGTCACCAACGCCGTGTACGGCTTCACCTCGATGCTGATCAACCTCCTGCGGGACGAGAAACCCGACGCGGTCGCGGTGGCGTTCGACGTGTCGCGGCTGACCTTCCGCAACGAGGAGTACGCCGGGTACAAGGCCACCCGGAGCGCCTCCCCGCAGGAGTTCTCCGGGCAGGTCGCCCTCGTGAAGGAGGTCCTCGCCGCGCTCCGCGTCACCGTCGTCGAGAAGGCGGATTTCGAGGCGGACGACGTCATCGCCACCTTGACCCGGACGGCCCGCGAGGCGGGGTACGAGGTCCTCATCAGCTCCGGTGACCGCGACGCGATCCAGCTCGTCGACGAGTCGGTGACGATCCTCTACCCCCTGCGCGGCGTCAGCTCGCTCGCCCGCCTGACGCCGTCGGCCGTCCTCGAACGCTACGGGGTCCCCCCGGAGCGCTACAGCGACCTCGCCGCGCTCGTCGGTGAGACCAGCGACAACCTCCCCGGCGTGCCCGGGGTCGGGGCGAAGACCGCGGCGAAGTGGCTCACGGCCTACGGTGACCTCGACGGGATCATCGCCAACGCCCCCGTCATCAAGGGCAAGGTCGGTGAGAACCTGCGGGCCCACCTCGACCAGGTGATCCTCAACCGGCGCCTCAACCGGCTCGTCGACGACCTCGACCTCCCCGTCTCCCTGCCCGATCTCACCCTGCGCTCCTGGGACCGCGAAGAGGTCCACCAGGTGTTCGACGCCCTTGACTTCCGGGCCCTGCGCGAACGCCTCTTCGCCACCCTCAGCACGCCCGAGCCCGAGGCCGACGGCGGGTTCGCCCTCGACGGTGCCCGGCCGACCGGGGACGCCGTCGGCACCTGGCTCGCCCGGCACGCCACCGGGCGGGTCGGCGTCCACGTCACGGGGTCGTGGGGCCACGGCCGGGGCGACGCCCGCGCGCTCGCCCTCGCGTCCGGCGACGGCTTCGCAGCCTACGTCGACCTCGTCGACGCCGACCCCGCCGCGCTCGACGCCCTGGCCACCTGGCTCGCCGACCCCGCCCGGCCCAAGGCCCTCCACGACGTCAAGGGCCCGATGCTCGCCCTCGCGGCCCGGGGCCTGCCGCTGGCCGGCGTCGACGTCGACACCGCGCTCGCGGCCTACCTGTGCCGCCCCGACCAGCGCCTGTACGACCTCGCCGACCTCAGCCTGCGTCATCTCGGCCGCGAACTGCGCGCGGAGGCGGAGGACACCGGGCAGCTCACCCTCGACACCGGTGACGGCGACGAGACCCAGATCGCGATGGTCCGGGCCCGGGCCGTCTGCGAGCTCGCCGACGTCCTCACCCGTGAACTCGCCGACCGCGGCGGGGAGAAGCTCCTCGCCGACGTCGAACTGCCACTCGTCGGCGTCCTCGCGGGGATGGAGCGTGCCGGGATCGCGGTCGACGGCGACGCTCTCACCGGGCTGGAGTCCCACTTCGCGGCGGCCGTCGCGGACGCCGCGAGCAGCGCCTGCGACGTCGTCGGCCGCAGTGTGACGCAACTCAACCTCGGCTCGCCCAAGCAGCTCCAGGTGGTGCTCTTCGAGGAACTCCACCTGCCGAAGACCAAACGCATCAAGACCGGCTGGACGACGGACGCCGAGGCGCTCGCCGACCTCTACGCGAAGACCGAGCATCCCTTCCTGCTCCACCTGCTCCGCCACCGGGACGCCGCGAAGCTCCGGTCGACGGTCGAGGGGCTGCGCAAGTCCGTGGCGGACGACGGGCGGATCCACACGACCTTCCAGCAGATGGTCGCGGCGACCGGCCGCCTGTCCAGCACCGATCCGAACCTGCAGAACATCCCCGTCCGCACCGAATCCGGACGGCGGATCCGTGAGACCTTCGTCGTCGGGGCCGGGTACGAGTGCCTGCTGACGGCCGACTACTCCCAGATCGAGATGCGCATCATGGCGCACCTCTCCCGGGACGCCGACCTGATCGAGGCCTTCCAGTCGGGGGAGGACCTCCACCGGTTCGTCGGGGCCCGGGTCTTCTCGGTCGCGCCGCGGGACGTCACGCCGGAGATGCGGAGCCGGATCAAGGCGATGTCCTACGGCCTGGCCTACGGGCTGTCGGCCTTCGGGCTCTCCCGTCAGCTGACGATCCCGGTCGAGGAGGCCCGTGCGCTGATGGACGAGTACTTCGACCGCTTCGGTGGCGTGCGGGACTACCTGCACGGCGTCGTCGCCGAGGCCCGGCGGACGGGCTACACCGAGACGATCCTCGGGCGCCGCCGCTACCTGCCCGACCTCGCCAGCGACAACCGCCAGCGTCGCGAGGAGGCCGAGCGGATGGCCCTCAACGCGCCGATCCAGGGGTCCGCGGCCGACGTGATGAAGGTCGCGATGCTCAAGGCCGCCGCCGCCTTGCCCAAGGAGGGGCTCTCCAGCCGCCTCGTGCTCCAGATCCACGACGAGCTGGTGTTCGAGGTCGCCCCCGGTGAGCGGGACGCCGTCGAGCGGCTCGCCCGGGCGGCGATGTCCTCGGCGGCCGACCTCTCGGTACCCCTGGAGATCTCCGTCGGGTCCGGCCGATCCTGGCACGAGGCCGCCCACTGAGGCGACCTTCAGCGCCGTCCGGTGGGGCGACCTCGCACGCTCCCCGTCAGCGGGGCTTGTGAGTGACGAAGATCGCGGTTCCGGGAATGATCTGTCCCCGGAGCGGGCTCCACCCTCCCCAGATCCGGTCGAGGTCGCGCGGCCACTCCGGCTCGACGAGGGCGGACAGCACCAGGCCCGCCCGCACGATGTCCCGGACCCGGTCGCCGAGGGTCCGGTGGTGCTCGGCGTAGGTGATGGCGCCGTCCTCGTCGAACTCGACGTACGGCGTCCGGTCGAAGTAGCAGTGGGCGGCGGTGAGCCCGAGATCGCCCGGGTCGTCGGGGAAAGCCCACCGCACGGGGTGGGTCACCGAGAACACCCACCGTCCGCCGGGGCGCAGCACCCGGGCGGCCTCGCTCATGATCAGCTCGGGGTCGGCGACGAACGGGACGGCGCCGTAGGCCGAGAACGCGATGTCGAACGATTCATCCGCGAAGGGGAGGTGCCGGGCGTCCGCCTGCACCAGCCCCGCCGGTCCGGGAACGTCCGCTCCGGCCCCGGGCCGGGCTCCGGCTCCGAGATCATGGGCGGTGGCGAGCATCCCGGCGGAGAGGTCGGCACCGACGACGCGTCCGCCGTGCCGGGCCACCCAGCGCGAGCACTGGGCCGCCCCGCACCCGATCTCCAGCACGTCCCGGCCCGCGACGTCGCCCACGAGTTGCGCGTCGTCCTCGTCGAGCCCCTCCGGACACCAGACGAAACCGTCGTCGCCGAGGAAGTCGCCGTGCTCGGCGAGGTAGTCCCGGGCCTCTTCGTCCCACCAGTGACGGTTCGCGCGCACGGTGTCGGTCCCGGAGGCCGGGCGGTAGCCGAAGCGGTTGGAGAGATCATCCACGGTGCCCATTCTGACGGACGGCCGGGCGGGGACGTGACGGGCCGCCGGACGGTTTTGACCGGTGATCGAGCAGGCTGTAGGGTAACTGCGGGCGCACGTGGAGTGCGCGGGTTCAAGCGTGTCCTTGGTGAGACCGGCCAGGCGGCGGAGGTTTCCGGCGAAGGGCTGTTGACGGGGGACTGACGTCGGGGCCGCGTGCTCTTCCAGCCCGAAAGTGCCCCAACAACTCACTGTCCCATCGACACCTGTCCGCATCGGAGTCCTTTCTACATGACCACCAGCACGGCCGAGAAGGCGAGCACCCCGCAGGTCGCGGTCAACGACATCGGTAGCGCGGAGGACTTCCTCGCCGCGGTCGACGAGACCATCAAGTACTTCAACGACGGGGACATCGTCTCCGGCACCATCGTCAAGGTGGACCGTGACGAGGTTCTCCTGGACATCGGCTATAAGACCGAGGGTGTGATCCCCTCGCGCGAGCTCTCGATCAAGCACGACGTCGACCCCGGTGAGGTCGTCAGCGTCGGTGACGAGGTCGAGGCGCTGGTCCTCCAGAAGGAGGACAAAGAAGGCCGGCTCATCCTGTCCAAGAAGCGCGCCCAGTACGAGCGCGCCTGGGGCACGATCGAGAAGATCAAGGAGGAGGACGGCATCGTCACCGGTACGGTGATCGAGGTCGTCAAGGGTGGTCTCATCCTGGACATCGGACTGCGCGGCTTCCTGCCCGCCTCCCTCGTCGAGATGCGTCGTGTCCGGGACCTGCAGCCGTACGTCGGCAAGCAGATCGAAGCCAAGATCATCGAGCTGGACAAGAACCGCAACAACGTGGTCCTGTCCCGCCGCGCCTGGCTCGAGCAGACCCAGTCCGAGGTGCGCCAGACCTTCCTGCAGACCCTGCAGAAGGGCCAGGTCCGCTCCGGTGTGGTCTCCTCGATCGTCAACTTCGGCGCGTTCGTCGACCTCGGCGGGGTCGACGGTCTGGTCCACGTCTCCGAGCTGTCCTGGAAGCACATCGACCACCCGGGCGAGGTCGTCGAGGTCGGCCAGGAGGTCACGGTCGAGGTCCTGGACGTCGACATGGACCGCGAGCGGGTCAGCCTGTCGCTGAAGGCGACGCAGGAAGACCCGTGGCAGCAGTTCGCGCGGACTCACGCGATCGGCCAGGTCGTTCCCGGCAAGGTGACCAAGCTCGTGCCGTTCGGTGCGTTCGTCCGGGTGGACGAGGGCATCGAGGGCCTGGTGCACATCTCCGAGCTCGCCGAGCGTCACGTCGAGATTCCGGAGCAGGTCGTCCAGGTCGGCGACAGCATCTTCGTCAAGGTCATCGACATCGACCTCGAGCGTCGCCGGATCTCGCTGTCCCTCAAGCAGGCCAACGAGGGCGCCGGGGCCGCGTCGACCGAGTTCGACCCCACGCTGTACGGCATGGCGGCCGAGTACGACGAGCAGGGCAACTACAAGTACCCCGAAGGTTTCGACCCCGAGACCAACGACTGGCTGCCCGGCTACGAGAAGCAGCGGGAGGACTGGGAGCGGCAGTACGCCGAGGCCCACTCCCGGTGGGAAGCTCACCGCAAGCAGATCGACGACGCGGTCAAGGCCGAGGCCGAGGCCCGCACCGAGACGGGGGACGCGCAGACGTCCTACTCGTCCGAGGCGCCGGTGGCCGAGGGTACCCTCGCCTCCGACGAGGCGCTCGCCGCTCTCCGCGAGAAGCTCACCGGCGGCTACTGACCGTCGGCGGAAGGGGCCTCGTCGCATCGCGGCGGGGCCCCTTCCGTGTATCCGGGTGACCCCGTGTATCCGGGTGACCCGCGGGTCAACGGGCGACGAGGGAAGGGCGGACCGGTGCTGAGGATCGGCCTGACCGGGGGGATCGGAGCGGGCAAGTCGACGGTCGCCCATCGTCTCGCCGAGCTCGGAGCCGTCGTCATCGACGCGGACCGTCTGGCCCGCGAGGTCGTCGAGCCGGGGACCGACGGGCTCGGAGCCGTCGCCCGGGCCTTCGGGGACGGCGTTCTCACCGCCGACGGATCGCTGGACCGCGCAGCACTCGGAGCCCGGGTCTTCGCCGACGAGGAGGCCCGCCGCACGCTCAACGGCATCCTCCATCCCCGGATCGCAGCCCTGACCGCTGAGCGGCTCGCCGTCCTCCCGCCGGACGCGATCGTCGTCCACGACGTCCCGTTGCTCGTCGAGAACCGGATGGGCGACGCCTACCACCTCGTGCTCGTCGTCCACGCGCCCGTGGAGGAACGGATCCGGCGGCTGGTCGCCGGCCGCGGGATGGCCGGGAGCGACGCCCGTTCGCGTGTCGCGTCGCAGGCGGACGACGACGCGCGCCGGGCCGCGGCCGACGTTCTTCTCGACAACGCCGGGGCCCCGGGGGAGGTCCTGGCCCAGGTGGACCGGTTCTGGGCCTGCCGGGCCGTCGAGTTCGAGCGGAACCTGCGCGAGCGCCGTCCCGCCTCCGCCGGCCCCCGCGCGACGGTGGTCCCGCCGGATCCGGAATGGGCCGCCCAGGGGGCGCGCCTCGCGGCGCGGATCGCCCGGGCCCTGGGGGAACGGGTGGTCCGGGTCGACCACGTCGGGCCGACCTCCGTGCCCGGCCTCGCCGCGCGGGACGTCATCGACCTCCGGGCCGTCGTCGACGGCGAGATCGGGGACGACATTACCGACCGGCTCGCGTCCGCCGGGTTCTTCCGTGCCGGGTTCTTCGGCACCGGGGTGAACGGGACGTACCGGTCCGTGGACCCGGGGCGGATCGCGGTTCTGACCGTCCACCCGTCGATGGGACCGTCCGGGCGGTGAGCCTTTCCGGGAAATGGCTCGATGCTGGTCCGGTTGCTGTCGATTGGGGTGGACGATGGCCGCGGTGATCGCGGTTGCCGCCACCTGCGGGTGTCGATCCGGTGCCCGCTCGATCGTCGCTCGGCGTCCGCTCTGCGTGGCAAACATGCGATAAAGGACAATCCGGGTCCGGCGTGCATGAGGAGCACAGTGCTGGGTGATCGACAGGTGGGGGCCGGGTCGTGGACCCGTTTCGCGGACAGCGGGGAATCAGCGTGTGCAATCACCGTCGTGATCGCGACAGCAAGTGCGCACGCTGATGCCCTGCCAGCTGGAGGGCGGGTCAGTCACCCGGCATCGGCATCAGGGAGGCGCCCCTGACGGGCGATCAAAGAGCGTGGCCCGTCGATGATCAGCGGGTCCCGGGTCCCGAACTGCAGGATCAGGCCATTTGCTCACCCTCAGTCACAGTCCGTTGCGAGGAAAGGCCCGGTGAGTGCGACGTGAGACTGTCGGTGGGGGCGCCTACCGTGGTGGCATGAGGCCGACGACCGATCTGCAGCGCACCGTCGCACCGTTCCGCGTGGTGTCCGACTTCGAGCCGAGCGGGGACCAGCCGCAGGCGATCGACGACCTGGTCACCCGTGTCACCTCGGGGGAGAAGGACATCGTCCTGCTCGGCGCGACAGGCACCGGCAAGTCGGCGACCTCCGCGTGGATGATCGAGAGGCTGCAGCGGCCGACGCTCGTGCTGGCGCCGAACAAGACGCTCGCCGCGCAGCTGGCCGGGGAGTTCCGTGAGCTGTTCCCGCACAACGCGGTCGAGTACTTCGTCTCCTACTACGACTACTACCAGCCCGAGGCGTACATCGCGCAGACGGACACCTACATCGAGAAGGACTCCTCGATCAACTCCGAGGTCGAACGGCTGCGTCACTCGGCGACGAACTCCTTGTTGACCAGGCGTGACGTCGTCGTGGTCGCCTCGGTGTCCTGCATCTACGGCCTGGGTACCCCCCAGGAGTACGTCGATCGGATGGCCCGCCTGAAGGTCGGCGCCGAGGTCGACCGTGACGAGCTGCTGCGGCGCTTCGTCGCGATGCAGTACAGCCGCAACGACCTCGCGTTCACCCGGGGCACCTTCCGGGTCCGGGGCGACACCGTCGAGATCATCCCGGTGTACGAGGAGCTGGCCCTGCGGATCGAGTTCTTCGGCGACCAGATCGACCGCCTCTACACGCTGCATCCCCTGACCGGCGAGGTGATCCGCGAGGAGGAGGAGATGTACGTCTTCCCCGCATCGCACTACGTCGCCGGTCCCGAGCGCATGGAGCGTGCCGTCGCCGGTATCGAGGCCGAGCTCGAGGAGCGGCTGGCCGAGCTGGAGCGGACGGGCAAGCTGCTGGAGGCCCAGCGGCTGCGCATGCGCACCACGTACGACATCGAGATGATGCACCAGGTCGGGTCGTGCTCCGGGATCGAGAACTACTCCCGGCACATCGACGGCAGGGCCCCCGGGTCCGCGCCCAACACCCTCCTGGACTACTTCCCCGAGGACTTCCTGCTCGTCATCGACGAATCCCACCAGACCGTCCCCCAGATCGGGGCGATGTACGAGGGGGACCGCTCCCGCAAACGGCAGCTGGTCGACCATGGGTTCCGTCTCCCGAGCGCCATGGACAACCGGCCCCTGAAGTGGGAGGAGTTCCTCGGGCGCATCGGCCAGACCGTGTACATGTCGGCGACACCGGGCGACTACGAGCTGTCACGGGGGCGCGGTTTCGTCGAGCAGGTGATCCGGCCGACGGGGCTTGTCGATCCCCAGGTCATCGTCAAGCCGACGAAGGGCCAGATCGACGATCTCCTCGGCGAGATCCGGGAACGGGCGGACCGCGACGAACGGGTGCTCGTCACCACCTTGACGAAGAAGATGTCCGAGGACCTCACCGACTATTTCCTGGAGAAGGGGGTCCGTGTCCGCTACCTCCACTCGGAGGTCGACACCTTGCGGCGCGTCGAGCTCCTGCGGGAACTGCGCCAGGGCGAGTTCGACGTCCTCGTGGGCATCAACCTCCTGCGTGAGGGGCTGGACCTTCCCGAGGTGTCGCTGGTCAGCATCCTCGACGCCGACAAGGAGGGTTTCCTCCGCTCCGCGAAGTCACTGATCCAGACCATCGGGCGGGCGGCCCGGAACGTCTCCGGGGCCGTCCACATGTACGCGGACACGATCACCCCGTCGATGCGGCAGGCGATCGACGAGACCAACCGCCGTCGTGAGAAGCAGATCGCCTACAACACCGAACGCGGGCTCGACCCCCAGCCGCTGCGCAAGCGCATCGCGGACATCACGGACCTCATCGCCCGGGAGGAGGCCGACACCGACGACCTGATCGGTGGAAACGGACGTCAGCGGTCCCGCGGGAAGGCACCCTTGCCCGGCACGCGGTCGACGGGCGCGGGGAAGCACGCCGCTGGTCTCGCGTCCCTGCCCGCGGAGGACCTCGCCGACCTGATCGGCGAGCTCACCGAGCAGATGCACGCGGCCGCGTCCGAGCTGCACTTCGAGCTGGCGGCCCGGTTGCGCGACGAGCTCGCCGAGCTGAAGAAGGAGCTCCGCCAGATGAGGGCCGCGGGGGTCCGGGGCGCCGGGTGATCCTCAAGGGGCCTTCGCGGGGTGCCGACAATCGCGGGTGACCGGGGTCGTCCGTCCACCGGTCACCGGTGATCGGAGGTGTCCGGTATGGGCTCGCTCTCCCTGGTCCAGCGTCTCGGCGTCCTCGGCGGTGTCGGCGTTCTGGCCGCGGCGGTCAGCGGCGCCGCGGGTGTGGTCGCCGTCCGCCGCTACGACACCTTGATCCGGCAGCTGGAGGCCGAGTCCACCGCCCAGCGCCTCGTCCGTGAGCTGGACACCCGGGCGAGTGAACTGAAGGTCGACGGGTTCAAGGCCCTCGTCCGTCCCGATGTCGCCGAGGAGAAGGCCGAGCTCCAGGACGACAACAACAAGATCACCCAGCGGCTCGACGCCCTGCGGGCCCTGCCGCTGGAGGCGTCGCTGAAGTTGCAGGTCGAGACGCTGTCGTCCTCGTTCACCATCTATTCCTCCAAGATCAACGATGTCGTCGCGGCGGCGGTCTCCGACCAGGAGGCCGCGCGCGGGAACTGGGAGAAGATCCAGGAGGCCAACGACGCGACCGACGAGGTCGTCGGGACGGCGATCGAGGTCGTCGACGCTGCCGCCACCCGGACGGAGCGGAGCATCCTCGACCTGGGGACCCGTCTGACCGTGACCGTGCTGGCCGTCGTCGTGGGCGGCGGCCTGGCGGTCCTCGCGTTGACGGGCTGGTTCGCACAGGTGATCAAGAGGCGTGTCGGCCTCTTCGTCAGGACCCTCGCCGCCGCCTCGACCGGTGATCTGTCGGCGCGGATGGGTGACACCTCCACCGACGAGTTCGGGAGCATGGGGGTGGCCCTCGACACCCTGCTCGACCGGCTCGCCGTCCTTCTCCAGGCGATCGCCAGGACCGGGAGCACCCTGGTCGCGTCCTCGGAGCAGGCGCTGCAGGTGGCCTCGGAGGTGGCGGGCTCGGCGCGGACGGCGTCCGGGCAGGCACAGCTCCTCGCCTCCTCCGCGGCCGACGTGTCGAACAACGTCCAGACTGTCGCCGCCGCCGCCCAGGAGATGGGCGCGAGCATCGGCGAGATCGCCCGCAACGCGCAGGAGGCGGCGCACGTCGCGACCGGCGCCGTCCAGGCCGTGGACGACACGACGGTGACCATGGGCAAACTGGGGGAGTCCAGCCAGGAGATCGGGACCGTGATCCGCCTGATCACCTCGATCGCCGAACAGACCAACCTGCTCGCCCTCAACGCGACCATCGAGGCCGCCCGTGCCGGGGCCGCGGGCAAGGGCTTCGCCGTCGTGGCCGACGAGGTCAAACAGCTCGCGCAGGAGACGGCCCGGGCGACGGAGGACATTTCACGGCGCGTGGAGACGATCCAGGCCGACGCGGAGCGCGCGAGCGCGGCGATCGGTGACATCGCGGGCGTGATCGCCCGGATCAACGAGTACCAGACGACCATCGCCGGCGCGGTGGAGGAACAGACCGCCACGACGCAGGAGATGAACTCGGGGATCAACGACGCGGCCCAGGGGTCCAGCCGGATCGCCGAGAGCGTGGGCGGTATCGCCGACGCGACGGGCCGGACGGCGTCGGCCGTGGAGTCCTCCCAACGCGGCGCCGCCGAACTCGAACGGATGGGTGCGGAACTCCGGGAGGCCGTCGGCTCGTTCAGATTCTGAGAAAACCCTCCCCGTCCGGCCGCCCTACGGCGGATCGTCGCAGCGTGGGCGGCACCGGTATCATCGGCGAGGGTCCGAACGATTGCGGCCGGGCGACCCGCAGGCGTACCAGGCCCGTAGGCCGCTGCTGACTCGGAGGATTTGTGCCCCTTCCGTCCTGGTTCGAGGTGTCCGCTTTCGTGGTCCTCGGAGCGATCCTGCTCGCTGATCTGGCAGTGGTGGCCCGTCGCCCCCACGTCCCCTCGATCCGGGAGTGCAGTCTGTGGGTCGCGGGATACGTGACCTTGGCCCTCGCCTTCGCGGTGCTGCTCTTCCTCGTGAGCGGGCCCGAGGTGTCGGGGGAGTTCCTGTCCGGCTGGATCACCGAGTACAGCCTGAGCGTCGACAACCTGTTCGTGTTCGTCCTCATCATGAGCCGTTTCGCGGTGCCCCGGGGCAGCCAGCAGATGGTGCTGATGATGGGCATCATCCTGTCCCTGGTGCTGCGTGGCGCCTGCATCGCCGTCGGTGCCGCCGCGATCGAGCGGTTCAGCTGGGTGTTCTACCTGTTCGGCGTCTTTCTCGTGTACACCGCCGTCCAGTTCCTGCGCGGTTCGGACGATGATGAGGAGTTCGAGGAGAACCTGCTCGTGCGGCAGGCCCGTCGCCTGTTCCCCATCGCGCCGGACTTCGACGGCTCACGGCTGGTCACCCGGCACGAGGGCCGCCGGACGCTCACCCCCATGATGATCGTTTTTCTGGCGATCGGGTCGACGGATCTCCTTTTCGCGGTGGACTCGATCCCCGCGATCTTCGGTCTGACCAAGGACCCCTTTGTCGTCTTCACCGCGACCCTCTTCGCCCTGATGGGCCTGCGCCAGCTCTACTTCCTCCTGGGTGGTCTCCTGGACCGCCTGGTCTACCTCTCGGTGGGCCTGTCGGTGATCCTCGCGTTCATCGGCAGCAAGATGATCATGGAGGCCCTGCACACGAACGACATCGGCTTCATCAACGGTGGCGATCCTGTGTCCTGGGCCCCCGAGGTTCCTACCGCCGCTTCGCTCGGGGTGATCGTCGTCGTCCTGGCGCTCACCACGGCCGCCAGCCTCCTTCGCTCCCGCCGCACCCCGGACGTCCCGTCCCCCGGTACCCCGGACGTCCCGTCCCCCGGTCCGGACCCGAAGCCGTCCGTCTCCGTCCCCCCCGACCCGGCCCGCGACTGAACCCGGCCCGCGGACGTCACCAGCCCCGTTGCCGCCACTGGCGAAGGTGCGGACGCTCCGCCCCCAGCGTCGTGTCCTTGCCGTGGCCGGGGTAGACCCAGGTGTCGTCGGGCAGGACGGCGAACAGCCGCTGCTCGCAGTCGTCGATCAGGGACCGGAAGTCCTCGGCGTTCCCGAAGGTGTTGCCGACCCCTCCGGGGAAGAGGCTGTCCCCGCTGAAGACGTGGACGCTGTCGTCCACGGAGCGCAGGACGAGCGCCACCGATCCGGGAGTGTGCCCGCGAAGGTGGATGACCTTCAGAGCGAGGTCACCGACCGTCACGACGTCGCCGTGGTCGAGCAGGATCGACGGCCGGACGGGGATCGCGTCCGCGTCCTGCCGTCCGGCGGCACCCTCGGCACCTGTCAGGCGCAGGACGTCCGCCAGCGCGCGGTGGTGGTCCTGGTGCCGGTGGGTGGTGACGACGAGGCCGAGACCGTTCCCGCCGTCCTGGGCACCCTCGCGGACCAACTCGAGGAGGCGGGGGGCGTCGTCGGCGGCGTCGACGAGGAGCTGTTTCCCGCTGCTGCGACAGGTGACCAGATAGGCGTTGTTGCTCATCGAGGAGACGCTCGCCTTGCGGATCACCGCGTCGGGCAACCTGCGGACGTCGGTCGCCCCGCCGGGAGCGACGTCACCGGTGTAGCTCACGGGTCTCCTTCGTGTCGTGATGTGCGCCTCGATACTGTCACTCGGCGAACGATGCTGTCGGTGGGCTGGTCTACGGTCCGGTCCCATGGCGAATCGGTTGACCGGATCCGGATCCGAAACGGCTCACGGGCTCCTGACCTGCACGGATGGCCTCCGTGTCGAATCGGGCGCGAGTTCCGGGGGACGGGCACCTAGCATGGGCCCGACCCCCCGTCTCCCGTCCCGTCCGCCGGAGAAGCCACCCGTGACCGACCGCTTGATCGTCCGAGGTGCCCGCGAGCACAACCTCAAGGACGTCTCCCTCGACCTGCCGCGTGACGCCCTGATCGTGTTCACCGGATTGTCGGGCTCCGGCAAGTCGTCCCTCGCCTTCGACACCATCTTCGCCGAGGG
>JAUPKQ010000049.1 GCA_030837345.1 Actinomycetota bacterium
CCGTGGCGTGTCCGCTCGTGTATCGATCGCCCACTCGGAGCGCTTCAGCGACGCCGATACCGGGTACCTCACCCGTTCAACCAGCGTGAAGCGCTCAGCGTGTGCAATTACTGTCGCGATCACGACAGTAATTGCACACATTGATTCCCCGCGGTCCGCGAAACGGGTCCATGACCCGGTCCTCGGTTTTCGATCACGTCTCGGCAGGGCCAATCGCGGCACCCGACAACCTCGCCGGGAAGGCCCTCTGGGCAGCGGCGGCCCCGATCACAGCAGCAACCGCTCACGCCGCTCGACACCCTAGGGGCGCCACGCGGTCAGGTGGCCGGGGCCACCAGGGCGGCGGTGAGCAGGGGGAGCGTGATCTCGATCTGCCAGTTCCGGGCGCCGTGCTTGCGCAGGAACCCCTCGACCGCTCCGTCGTCCGCCGGGCCGGGGGGAGACCAGGCGAGCCGCCGGGCGGTGTCCGGGGCCAGCAGGTTCTCGACGGGGAGGTTCAGGCCGGTCGCGGTGGTGCCGAGGGCGGTCCGGACCCGGGCGAGCCGGGCGGCCGCCGCGGGGTCGCGTTCGGCCCAGATCCGGGCCGGGGGCGGCCCCTCGGCGGGGAGGTGGAGGGGTGGCATCTCGGCGTCAGGGATCGCGGCCGCGCGGGCGATCGCCTCGTACCACCGGTTGAGGTAGCGGCGGGAGCCACGGCCGGTGAACGCGATGACCCCCGACAGGGCGCGTTGTGACGTCGGCTGGGCCAGGGCGGCCTCGACGAGTGAGGTGTCGGGGACGATCCGGCCGGGGGAGACGTCGAGTTCCTGGGCGAGGAGATCCCGCGACGTCCAGAGTTCGCGCACGATGGTCAACTGGCGTCGGTTGCGGACACGGTGCAGGCCCGAGGTCCGGCGCCACGGATCGGTGCGGGGCGGTTGGGGTGGCGCCGCCGCGACGGCCGCGAACTCCTCATGTGCCCAGGCCAGCTTGCCCTGCCGGTCGAGTTCCTCCTCGATGGAGTCGCGGAGTTCGACAAGCATCTCGACGTCGAGGGCGGCGTACCGGAGCCACGGCTCGGGGAGCGGCCTGACCGACCAGTCGACGGCGCTGTGTTCCTTGGCGAGCGTCAGCCCGAGCAGCTGCTCGACGACGGCGGCGAGGCCGACCCGGGAGAAGCCCGCCAGACGAGACCCGAGCTCGGTGTCGAACAGCGTCGAGGGGACCATGCCGACCTCCGCCAGGCACGGCAGATCCTGGGACGCCGCGTGGAGGACCCACTCGGTGTCGGCGAGCACCGCGCCGACGGACGTCAGGTCCGGCAGGGCGGCCGGGTCGATCAGGGCCGTCCCGGCGCCCTCGCGCCGCAGCTGCACGAGAAAGGCGCGCTGGCCGTAGCGGTGCCCCGAGGCGCGTTCGGCGTCCACCGCCACAGGTCCGGAGCCGGCGGCGAGGGCCGCGACGGCGTCCGCCAGGGCGCGGGAGGTCGAGACGACCGGTGGCACGCCGTCCCGGGGATGCTCGAGCCTGACGAGCGGCCGAGGTGGTGGATCCTCCTCACCGGATCGGGTGGTGGTCGTCCGCCCCTGTTCATCGTCGTTCGCCGGCACGGCGTCCACCGTAGGCCAGGAGCGGCCCCGGCGTCGTGTTGCCGCGCGGTACGGCCGAGGATCAGGATCGGACGATCAGGCGATGGCTCCCGAACGCATCGCCGTCGCGACCATCTCGGCGCGGTCCCCGGTGCCGAGTTTCCGGGCGATCCGGGCGAGGTGGCTCTTGACCGTCAGGGCCGACAGACCGAGGTCCTCGCCGATGTCCTTGTTGGACTTGCCCTCCGCGACGAGCTGGAGCACCTGGATCTCGCGGGCGGACAGCGAGTCGACGCCGTCCCCACGCTCCCCCACGGTGCGTGCCGGTGTCGTGGCGGCGGCCGACACGAGGTAGGACCGGACCCCGGCGCTGATCGCCGCACGGACGCTGTAGGGGTCGTCGCTGGTCGTCAGGACCATCCCCCGGGCCCATCCGGCGGCGCGTAACTCCCTGATCAGCGCGATCCCCGATCCGTCCGGCAGGCCCGCCTCGGCGACGCAGAGGTCGGCGATCCCGGCGGAGGCACGCTGCCGGGCCTCCGCGACGCTGCTCACCTCCAGGACATGCCGGGCACCGAGGGTGCGCAGGGTGTGGGCGACTGCTTCACGGAGGGCGGGATTCGCGACCACCACCATGGCCGCGAACCGGCCAGGACGGGGCACCGGCACACCAGTTCGTTCGACCAAGGTCGTCACTCAGACCTCCATGAAGGGGCCCCACCGGGCCGGGCGGTTGCTTCCCTTTCGGATCGGCACCCAGCAGGAGTGACTTGAGGCGCGCGGAGATCCCGGACCTTGCGCGGGACCGGTGGGGCGAGGGGCCAGGCGGGTGACGGCCGGGGTCAGCGGACGGTCAGCCGGTGGTCAGCCCGGGCGGGCTCAGCGGCGCCGGGGCAGGGCCGCGACACCCTGGGGGAGGGGCGGCAGGCCCCCGACCGTGCACAGGAGGTGCGACCACGCGACGAGGTGGGACGCGACGTCCCCGGTGGGGGTCCAGGAGGCCCGGATCTCCAGCTCGACGGACGGCGGGCGTTCCGAGAGGGTGCCGAAGCTCTCCGAGACGACCCTGGTCACCGTGCATCCCGCGGCCCGGTACTCGACCTCGCACGCCTCCAGGGACTCCCTGAGCCAGGTCCAGGCGATCTCGCCGACGAGCGGGTCGCCCCCGAGGTCGGACTCCAGGGCGGCGCGGACGAAGGTGACGGCACGGAACGTACCGTCCCAGGACTCCTGGCCCGCGGGGTCGAAGAGGAGGACGAAACGTCCCGTGGCCAGCTCCTCGTCGTCCACGACGACGTCGGCGCTCAGGGCGAGGGCGTGCGGGGCGATGCGTTGCGGCGCGGGGACCTCCTCGACCATGACCTCCGGCCGCAGGTGGACGGCATGCAGGCATTCGACGGCGTCGAGGAACTCCTCGGGCGCGTCGTCCGGCATTCTTCGCACGGGCACGGTGGCAGCGTATTGTGCGTCACCCCCATACGGGGTCCGTGACGCGCCAGGGACCGTTCGTGTCCGCCGGACGCCGCGGGCGGTCCGTCGGCGCGTGACCGTGCCGGGAGCGGTCGTGCGAGGATCGGGCTCGTGACCACGTTTCGTGAACAGTCCCCGTCGACCGGGCCCGGGCCGTCGTCGGCGCCCTTCCTCCAGGCCTGCGCCGGGGGTACCCCCGAGCGGGTCCCGGTGTGGTTCATGCGGCAGGCGGGGCGTTCCCTGCCCGAGTACCGCCGCGTGAGGGAGGGCGTCCCCATGCTGGAGTCGTGCCGCCGTCCCGAGCTCGTCACGGAGATCACGTTGCAGCCTGTGCGCCGCTACGGCGTCGACGCGGCGATCTTCTACAGCGACATCGTGGTCCCGCTCAAGGCTGTCGGCGTCGACCTCGACATCGTGCCGGGCGTCGGCCCCGTGGTCGCCGAACCGTTCCGCACCCGCGCGGACCTCGACCGTCTGCCTCCCCTTGACGCCTCGCACGTCCCCTACGTCACCGAGGCGGTGCGGTGCCTGATCGCCGAACTGGGACCGACGCCCCTGATCGGGTTCGCCGGCGCTCCGTTCACCCTGGCGAGCTACCTCGTCGAGGGCGGCCCCAGCAAGGACCTCGCCCGCACCAAGGCGCTGATGTACGGCGACCCAGCCCTGTGGAGGGACCTTCTCGACCGGCTCGCCCGGATCGCCGGGGAGTTCCTGAAGGTGCAGATCGCGGCGGGTGCCGCCGCCGTCCAGCTCTTCGACTCCTGGGTGGGGGCGCTCCCCGCCGCCGACTACCGGGCCCTCGTGCGGCCCGCCTCGGCCAGCGTGCTCGGCATGGTCGCGAAGGCCGCGCCCGGCGTCCCGCGCATTCACTTCGGGGTCGGCACCGGGGAACTGCTCGCCGACCTGGGGGAGGCCGGGGCGACGGTCGTCGGCGTCGACTTCCGGGTTCCGCTCGACGAGGCCGCCCGGCGTACGGGCGGCCGCCACGCGCTGCAGGGCAACCTCGATCCGGCGATCCTCTTCGCCCCCGGGGACGTCGTCGACGCGCGGGTCGAGGCGACCCTGCGGGCAGGTCGCGCCGCGCCCGGGCACGTCTTCAACCTCGGTCACGGTGTGCCGCCCGGCGCCGACCCCGCGGTGCTCGCCCGTGTGGTCGACGTCGTCCACGCCTGGGCGCCCGGCGACTGACCCGGCGCCCGGGCGCCGATGGGCCGGCTCAGGGACGGCGACGCCGCACGAACCACCGGATCGGCAGGCCGACGGCGGCGACGAGGACAGCGACCGGCAGCAGAGCGCCCAGGACGATCATCAACACGCCGGCGCTCGAGACGAGGGCGTTCCAGCCGTTCTTCAGGCCGGTGACGAAGGCCGGGTCCTCCTGGGCGGTCTCGGTGGCCTCCGGGGTGCGAAGGGTGACGGTCAGGGTCGACAGGGCCGCGCGGTCCGCGAGCGAGGCCTGCCGGGCCGCGAGCGCCTCGAGGTCCGCTTGACGGCGGCTGAGCTCGGACTCCAGCAGGACGATGTCCTGGATCTTCTCCGCCCGTGCCATCAGGGTGCGGACCCGGTCCACGCTCGCCTGCTGGGTCTTGACCCGGGAACCGAGGTCGGCGAGGTCGGCGGTGACGTCACGGGCGCTGGAGGACCGTGACAGCTGCTTGCCGGTCGCGACGACTCGGTCGATCGCGGTGTCGAGCGAGGCGACCGGGACCTTCAACACGAGGACGGACTCGCCGGGCCGGGCGTGGTATCGGTCCCTGGCCGAGGCCGTGCTCTCGTCCGAGGACCCGTTCCCGGCGTCCGCCGGGTCACCTTTGTCCCCGGCGTCCGGATAGGTGGTCACCTCGGTGGAGACGGAACCTCCCAGGGAGTCCGCGACGGCCCGGACCCGGACGGTCGCCGGGGGCAGGGACGTCACCTCGACGACGACGTCCGCCGTCCGGATCACCTGGGCCTTCGGGACGACGGCCGCGATACCGCCCGCCTCCTTCGCCTCTCCCGCCGCCCCCGCTGGCGCCGCGTCCTTCGCAGCCCCCGGTGCCGCCGCGGTGTCCGCCCCGTCCTGTCGCGCGGCCGCCGTGGCGGGAGCCGCGGCGGACTCGTTGGCCGGTGATCCCCCGCACCCTCCGAGAGCGCTCGTCCCGAGCAGGGTGAGGGCCAGGATGCTGAACATGAACGGTCGGCTGCGCATTGTCGGATCTCCTGTCGACGCGGTCCCGCCGGTGCTGTGGCCGAAGGACGAGACCCACCGCGCCGACGTTGCACCTCTCAGATCACGATCAGATCGCGATCCGGGCAGAATCGGTGGATGAACGAGTCCACCGACGCCGCGCGGACCACCCCGCGTGAGATCAACAAGACGATCCGTTACACGATGTGGTCGGTGTTCGCCGCTGCCGGCCTACCCGCGGCGCGCGCTGGCCTGGTCGACGAGGTCGACGGGATGCTCGCGGAGCTCGCGGACAGGGGTCTCGTCGTCCGGGGCTGGTACGACGTGGCCGGGCTACGGGCCGACGCCGACGTATTGGTCTGGTGGCACGCTCCGGCGCCCGAGGTCCTCCAGGAGGCCTACCACCGGTTGCGGCGGACGGCGCTCGGCCGCCGGTTGCGCCCCGTGTGGTCGGCCATGGGCCTCCACCGGCCCGCCGAGTTCAACAAGGGCCACGTGCCGGCGTTCATGAGCGGCGAGGACGCGGGGGGCTACCTGTGCGTGTACCCGTTCGCCCGTTCCTACGACTGGTACCTCCTGCCGGACGCCGAACGCCGGGACATGCTCGTCGAGCACGGCCGTGCCGCCCGCGAGTACCCCGACGTCCGCGCCAACACCGTCTCGGCGTTCGCCCTGGGGGACTACGAGTGGCTCCTCGCCTTCGAGGCCGACGAACTGCACCGGGTCGTCGATCTGATGCGCGAGCTGCGTGGTGTCCGGGCCCGCCTGCACGTCCGTGAGGAGACCCCCTTCTTCACCGGGCCCCGTCGTCCGCTGGCCGACCTCGTCGCGTCCCTCCCGGGCGACTGAGCGGTGTCCCTGCCGGGACCTTCCCGCCGGGGGTCCCGGCAGGGAGGTCAGTCCGGCGGCTCCCGGCGGATGCTGATCGAGTTGACGCAGAACCTGAGGTCGGTGGGCGTGGGATATCCCTCGCCCTCGAAGACATGGCCCAGGTGCGAGCCGCAGGACGCGCAGCGGACCTCGGTGCGGGTCCGGCCGAGCGAGGTGTCGGGCAGGTACTCCACGCGGTCCTCCGCGAGCGGCGCGAAGAACGAGGGCCACCCGCAGTGGCTGTCGAACTTCTCCGAGCTCCTGAACAGCTCGCTCCCGCAGGCGCGGCACGAGTAGACCCCCTCGGCGGTGTCGTCCCAGTACTCGCCGGTGAAGGGGCGTTCGGTGCCGCCCTCCCGGAGGACGTCGTACTCCTCGGCGGTCAGGGCGTCACGCCACGCCTCCTCGTCGAGCTGGACGCGGTAGTTCCCGGTACCCGGTCCCATCCCGTGGACCCTCCTTCCCGGGCCTTCCGGCCCGCTCCCTCGGGGAACCCCGGAGCCGCTCCGAGCCTTCCCCGATCGCACCGGTGTCTCTTTTCGCGGGGTTCCCCATTACCGTGGGAACCATGTCGAATCCGGGTGGAGAGGACCTCCTGAGGAATCCTCGGGCGAACAGAATGAGGCCGATGGCGATGACCCTGCGAGCGCTTCCCGCGCGATCTTTCGTCGAACCCGCACTGATCATCGTCATCGGGCTCGCCCTGGGAATCGTCGACCAGGCCTCGGCGGAGGTTTCCTACGTCCTGCGGGTCCCGGCGCTCGTCGGCGCCCTGGTCCTCGTCGGCCAGGGGCTCAACCTGCTGGACCACGCCCGCCGTGCGGATGCCGTCAAGGTCACCACGTTGGATCCGGTCTCGGTCGTCGCGGCGGCGACTCCCGTCGTCGAACCAGTCGGGGCCAGGCCGGTGAACAAGGGCGAGGACGTCGTCGAACCCGTCCCCGCGACGGGGGGGACGGACACGCTGGCCTGGTTGGTCCTCGGGCTCGCCGTCTGGCTCGGCCTGGCGACTCTCGCCTACCCGGGCGCGCCGCTGTCCCTGATCCTGTTGTCCTTGTTGTCGGCCTACCTGCTCTTCGCGCGGGGCTGGCGTCTGATGGTCCTGCCCCGGAGATGAGCCACCCGGCTGACCCGGCCGGGTCAGCCCAGCCAGCTCGATCCGGCGTAGACGTGCAGCACCGGCAGACCGAAGCGCTCACGCGCGCGGGAGGCCCAGTCGGTGTGGAAGGTGTCCTCCACGGCGTGCGGCCGGGTGACGATCACGATCTGGTCGGTGGGCCCCTCGTCGAGGGCCGACTGCAAGGCGGCGACCGGGTCGCCCCGCACCAGGCTCCCCGTCACCGAGGCGTCGAGGGCCGCAAGTTCTGTCACCGAGGCGTCCAGGGCCTTCGCGGCGGCGATCCGGTCGCCCTCGTCGTGTCCCCGGACGGCGTCGAGGGCCTCCTTGAGCTCCAGGAGGCTCAGGTGGTCGAGGACGTCGGCGAGGAGGTTCCGGCCGGTGTCCTCCGGTACGAGAATCCGGAACGCGGGCACGTCCGGCGCGTACAGCCCGACCAGACGCCGGGCGTCGGCCGCGGTGAGGGCCTGCTCCGTCAGCAGAAGGATCGAGGTGGTCAAGGCCCCTCCTCATCGTTCACCTGGTGAACCGTTCACCTGTCGAACCGTTGCCACGCCGGCGCCGACGGCGCCGGCGGATCTCCCCGTCACGGCGGCACCACTGTACGACTCGGCGCCTTCGCCGTGGCCGGGAGCGGTCCCCGGTGGGCAGAATCAGAGTCATGTGCTCGCGACACCTTTCCTTCCGGCCCCGGGTCGTCCTTCGGGGGGCCCTCGCGGGAGCCCTGACCGCTCTCGCCGTGGGAGGTGCGGCCTCGGCGTTCGCAGCCCATCTCGCCCGGATCGTCGTCTCGCCGTCGAAGGGCCGGTCCGACGACATCGAGGTGATCGGTGTCGGCGCCGGGACCGTCACGCTCCGGGCCGACGCCGAGTCCCTCTCCCCGGGCCGGTACGGGCTCTGGCTCGGCGGGGGGACGAGCCACGTCCGCCTCGGGGAGATCGTCGACCACGACGAGCAGACGGGCACCGTCACCCGGCGGGTCCTGGGCGTCGACCAGGGCCGTCCGCGCGAGGGACCCGCCCGGTGGGACGTCTACTTCCACGCCGGGACCCCGGGAACCGCCCTCGGCCTGCCCTTCGAGGAGGTGGAGGTCGACACCGCCCTCGGCCCGATGGCGGCGTGGTCCGTCCCGCCCGCCGCCGGGGTCCCGGCGGACGGCACCTGGGCCGTCCTCGTGCACGGCCGTGGCGCCACCCGTGAGGAGTGCCTGCGCGCCGTCCCGGTCCTGCACCGCCTCGGGATGCCCTGTCTGGTCGTCAGCTATCGCAACGACCCCGGCGCGCCGAGGTCGGCGGGCGGCCGCTACCACCTCGGTGACGCCGAGTGGGTGGACGTCGAGTCCGCGGTCCAGCACGTCGTCGAGGCCGGGGCCCGGGACGTGGTCCTCGTCGGCTGGTCGATGGGCGGGGCCATCATCCTCCAGACCGTCGCCCGTTCGCGGCTCGCGGACCGGGTCCGGGGCGTCGTCCTCGACTCACCGGTGATCAACTGGCGGGACGTCCTCGACCATCACGCCCGGATGATGCGGGTGCCCTCCCCGGTGGGCCGGTTGTCCCAGATCGTCCTCGAACATCCCCAGGCCCGCCGCCTGATCGGGGTGGACTCCCCGCTGTCGTTGTCGCGGCTCGACTGGGTGAGCCGTGCCGCCGAGCTCGACCTGCCGATGCTGCTGATCCACAGCGACGACGACGACTTCGTCCCGGCGGGTCCCTCCCACAGCCTCGCGGAGGCCCG
>JAUPKQ010000050.1 GCA_030837345.1 Actinomycetota bacterium
GGACGACGCTCGCCGCCGGGGTCTCCACGCGGGCGGCGGCGTCCGGGGCGGGGGAACTCCACCACCGCGACCTCGCACCGGCCGCGGCACTCGAACTCACCTTCGCCGGGTTCGGCGGCCAGCAACTCACCCCGGAGGAGCTCCGCGAACGGGTACGGGTCCGCTTCCCCGCCGTCCCCGCGCTTCCGCTGCGGCCCGCCCTCGACGCGCTCGTCACCTCCGCGGGCCTCGGCCTCACCTTCGACGACCGGCTGCGCGCCTACCGGGCCACCGAGGCGGGCGGCCGGACGACGGGCCTGGAGTCCCGGCGTCCGACGAGCCTGTCGGTCACGACGTCCCCGGTCGGCAGCACGGGAGCGCTCGGTGCGCGGCTCGAACAGTCCCTGGTCAGCCGCTCCTTCCTCGCCCTCGGGGTCCGGGCGAGCCGGATGCCCCGCTTCGTCGCCGCCGCGCGCGACAGGTACGCCGCGACGGTCGTCGACCTGACCGGCGTCCTCCTTGCCACCCTGCGGGCCTCGTCGGCGGCGGTCGGCCTGCCGTGGGATCTCGTGCGTGCCGCGGACGCCGAGGACGAGGCGAGCCGGGGGCGGCGCGGCCTGCACGAACTGGTCCGCCGGGCCTGGCCGGACGTCGAGGCGGCCGTCGAGGCGGCGCTCGCCTCCGGCCCCGCTGACGCCCCGGTGCTGTTGACGGACGCCGCGCCGCTCGCCCGGTACGACAACGTCGGGCTGCTGGCCCGCTGGACCGATCTCGCAGCCCCGCGCCGCCGCGCGGTATGGCTCGTCGTGCCGCAACTCGGCGGCAACCACGGCGCCCTCCTGGACGGGCGGCCCGTACCCCTCGCCGCGCCGAACCAGTTCGTGGCGCTCGACATCGACTGGATCGACAGCGTGGCCGCCGTGGGGGCGACCGCGCGGGAGGAGTCATAGGGTGACTGTCGCGCAGGGTCTCACCGCTGCCCTGAAGAAGGTCGTCCTCGACCTGGAGAAAGACCTGCGGGACCGCGTCGAATCCCTCCCCGAATTCACCGAGACGTGGAGGAGGGAACACCAGGCGGCCGTCGACCGTGAGCGGACGGCGATGTCGTGGCAGGAATGGCGCGACGACCGCGTGACGCAGGCCGCCGTCGCCTGGGTCTTGACGACCGTCTTCGTCCGTTTCTGCGAGGACAACCAGCTGCTCGCGCCCGTGTGGATCGCCGGCCAGGGCCACCGCCGGCAGGAGGCCCTGGACGCCGAACTCGCCTACTTCCGCGCGAATCCCGAGCACACCGACCGGGAATGGCTGCTCCAGGCGATCGAGTACCTGGGCTCGGTCACGGCGACCCGTGAACTGGTCGAGTCGCACTCGCCGCTGTGGACGGTCTCGCCCTCCGGGCAGGCGGCGAAGAAACTCCTCGCGTTCTGGCGTGAACGCACCGCCGACGGCGCCCTCGTGTGGGATTTCTCGGGCGACGACCTGTCGACCCGTTTTCTCGGTGACCTCTACCAGGATCTCTCGGACCACGCGAAGAAGACGTTCGCGCTCCTTCAGACCCCGGAGTTCGTCGAGGAGTTCATTCTCGACCAGACGCTCGAACCGGCCCTGGCGGAGCGCCCGCTGGAAGGTTTCCGGCTCATCGACCCCACCTGCGGCTCCGGGCACTTCCTCCTCGGCGCCTTCACCCGGCTCAACGACCGCTGGGCGACGCATGCCCCTGGCCTGGAGGTTCAGGCCCGGGTACAGCAGGCCCTCGACGCGATCCACGGTGTCGACCTCAACCCCTTCGCTGTCGCCATCGCCCGGTTCCGGCTCATGGTCACCGCCCTGCAAGCCTGCGGCCTCACCTCGCTGGAGGTCGCACCGTCCTTCCGGTTCCACCTCGCCGTCGGCGACTCCCTCCTCCACGGCGCCGCCCAGACCGCCCTCGACCTGCCGGGTCTCGTGGACGTCGATGCGAGCCTCGGCGGGTTCACCTACGCCACCGAAGACCTCAAGGCCCTCCGCGCCATCCTCGAACCCGGCCGCTACGACGTCGTCGTCGGCAACCCTCCGTACATCACGGTCAAGGACAAGAAGCTCAACGCTGCGTACCGGCCCCTGTACCCGACGTGCAAGGGGACGTACGCGCTCACCGTCCCCTTCCTGGAGCGGTTCTTCCAGCTCGCCAAGCCTGCTGCGGGGGACCGCCCGGCGGGCTGGGCCGGGCAGATCACCTCTAACTCGTTCATGAAGCGCGAGTTCGGCTCCCGGCTCATCGAGGATTTCCTGTCCAGGCAGGATCTGCGTCTCGTCGTCGACACCTCGGGGGCGTTCATCCCCGGCCACGGCACGCCTACGGTCATCCTCGTCGGCCGCCCTCAGCCACCCCAGGGCAGCACGGTCAAGGCCGTCCTCGGCGTCCGCGGCGAACCAGGCCAGCCCGCCGACCCTGCCAAGGGTTTGGTCTGGACCTCCATCGTCGAGAACCTCGGCCACAGCGACTTCGACAACGACTACATCTCCGTCACCGACCTCCCCCGCAAGACGCTCGCCACCCACCCCTGGAGCCTCACCGGCGGCGGGGCAGCTGATCTTCGTACCCTGATCGATACTGGCGCCAGATCCTGCCCGGCTAGTTTTGGGATTCAGATCGGCGGTCTCGTAACCACGGGAGAAGATGCTGGCTATCAACTGGGCGTGAAGCGCAGTGCGGGACATTCCATTCTACATTACTTCAGGGAACTGGTTGACGGGGAAGATGTTCATGACTATTCGATTGACGTAAGTGGGTGCGTGGTCTTCCCTTATGATGAATCCTATGTCTTAATGTCCCCGGATTCATTGAGGGCGGAATTGAAGGCTCTGTGGCCGAACAGAACCACTTTGGGCTCTCGAAAAAGATTCGGCACGCCAGTGTCGAATCTCCCTAATTTTCCTTGGTTTGCATACCGAGAGATCTATCCATCAAGGCTCAACTCGGCCGCTGTTGCAGTCTTCCGTAAGATCGCAACTCACAACATTGCAGTCATTGATCACAGAAATCGATTGTTTCGCGAAGCCTGTCATGGAATTGTTGGGGAAGATCTTGAAGTCTTGCGAGGCGTAGTTTCGGTCTTAAACTCATCGACGGCCTGTTTCTGGCTCAAGCAGAACTGTCATAGCAAAGGTAGTCAGGGCGTCAATGAGGGAATCAAGGCTGAAGCGTGGGAGCGGTTCTATGAGTTCACCGGCACAACGCTGAAGGATTTTCCGCTTCCGGGTGATCTGCCGCTGGACCGTGCGCGGTCGCTCGACGAGGCCGCGCGGAGTGCTGCGGCGCGGTTCGAGTCGCTGACGGAGGCGGTTCCGTCGTCCGAAGCGGTGGACGAGGCGCGGGTGGAGATCGAGGCCACGAAGGCGCGGATGATCGCGGAGCAGGAGGATCTGGACTGGGAGGTGTACCGCGCGTACGGGCTGATCGACGAGGACCTGACCTACGTGGGCGATGACCTGCCCGGCGTGAGCCTGGGGGAGCGGGCGTTCGAGATCGTCCTTGCGCGCA
>JAUPKQ010000051.1 GCA_030837345.1 Actinomycetota bacterium
GCCGGTTCCTCGACCTTTCGCCGTACCCGGATCGTGAGGCAAGAGCCCAAGGTCTTTCGGTCGGCCTCCTCGCGGAGGGCCCGGACCTCCCCGGACTCGGCTTCTGCCGGTTCGAGGGGGTCTGTGAGGGCCGTGGGCTCAGATGTCGTCATCCGGGGAGGACGACGCACCGGTGCTGTTCCCCAGGCCGCCCGCCCCGGCGCAGTCGGTGAGTCCGAGTTCGTTCGCGATGGCGTTGCCCTTGTCGTTCTCGCGCTCGGCCTGGTCCATCGCGGTCCGGACGGCGTTCTTGTCCTGTTTGCGGACAGCCTCGGCGGCCTGGTCATAGCTGATGGGGACGCGTTCCCAGGCCGTCATCATCGCGTCGTAGTCCTGGCGCTTCGCCGCCGGTACCTCCATGCCGCGAAGTCGCTTGTTCATGTTCCGGATGACGCCGGCGGTCAACTGCAACCAGACGACCTGTCCGTTCGCCGTCTCGGCCTCGGGGATGGCCTTGAGTTGTCTGTCGACGATCCGGCAGTACCCGTTGATCCGGACAGCCCAGGGCTCCTTGCTCGCCGTCGCGGAGGGCGTCGGCGAGGTGGGCTCGTCCCGCGGATCGCCGTCACCGTTCCGGGGGCCGGTCGACCAGGTGGAGGAACTCTTGTCGAGGGCGCTCCGCCCCAGGAGGACGACGCCCGTCCCGACCATGAGCACCAGCACCAGGCCGCCGATGACGAGAGCCGCCAGCGTCCCGCGGCCCGGACCCTTCCTCGGCCCGGCGACCGGCAGGGGGAAACCTGCCTGCCCGTAGCCGGACGGGGGCCCGCCTGCGGCCGCCTGCGGCCCCTGCGGGTAGCCGGTGCCGGGTGGGTAACCGGTGGCGGGCTGTCCGGCCGGTGGGTAACCGGTGCCTTGCGGGTAGCCGGTGGCGGGCTGTCCGGCCGGTGAGGGCGGGGGGGCGTAGGCCGGTGAGTGGTCGGGAGGGTAGGCCGCCTGCGGGTAGGTTCCCGGCGCTGCCTGCGCGGCGTCCGGGGGGACCGCGACCCCGCTGACAGGGGGTGGCACCACCACGGTCGGGTTCTCATCGCCCCGTTCGGCCGCCGGTGGCGTCCCGCCCGGCAGGGCCCATGGTGTGGGCTTCGGCGACTCGCCTTCGGGACCGGACATATCCACCCTCGTCTCCCGTCGTTGGTGTTCCTGAGGGTACTGCTCAGGGACCTCCCGGACGGAGGGGCGACCGCCGACCGCCGCCGCCGGCCGCCGCCGATCACCTGCCGGACGGCAAGGAGCGGGCTGTTCGGACGCCCGCCGCGACGATCCGGTGCACCGAAAGGTTCATTTGTTGGGTGTCGCCCGACCGTTCCCGGTAATTCCTCCGGCGTCAGGACCTTCGCCTCTTCGGATTCGTGGCACACCACCAAAGATTGCTTCAATGCTTCGCCCACGAGGCTGAAGTGGTCGTTCGAGTGACGGCGACGAGGCCGTCCCGAACCCAACGGCATCCGCACCAGGGCCGGCGACACCCGGCGCCGTGCCGCCGCGAGCGGAGCGACGAACGGCTCCGTCCCTCCGAAGCACGACGACGGGAGCGTCTCCTATGACCACCGCCACGATTCCTGCCCACACCGCGACCGGCGTGCTGGGTGACCTCGCCGCCGCCTACGGATTGACCGCCCGGCTGGTGCTCGCACCGGCCGACCGCTCCCTGCTGCGTGAGTTATCCGAGTCCGGCGTACTGGACCGGTGGGCGATGTGCCCGAGTTCCGAGACGATCCGGGGGATCAGTTCGCTGCGTCGCTCGCTGGCCGTGGGGGAGGATCTCGCGATGCTCGCCGCCGAATACGACCGGTTGTTCACGGACGGGCTCTCGCTGGTCCCGCTGCCCTATGAGTCGGCGTACCGGCCCGCCGAGAGTCCGCTGTCCGATCTTCCGGTCGTCCCGACGCTCGGGACGCCGCACCTGTTCGGTCTCCAGGACCCGCCGTCGTCCCGCCGGGACGACGGCTGTCTGGAGTGTGACCATCTGGGCCTTGAGCTCCTCCGCGCCGGGAGGCTCTGTCTGGCGGCGTCGGAGGCGTTCGAGCACGGGGACGCCGTCACCTCGGCGGAGTGCCTCGTCGCCCACCACGATCTCCTGGAGCGGCACCTGCTCCGCTGGGCGCCGGGGTGCCTGCGCGAGGTGGAGGCCGCCGCCGACACCCAGTTCTACCGGGGTTGGGCGGCCCTCGGCCTCGGTGTCCTCGGCCACGCCCACACGCGCCTGCCGTAGGAGCCCCACGGCGCGAGGGCGCACCACGCCGGAACCTCGCGTGTCAGGTCAGGACCAACTGGGCGACCACGGCGTTGTCCCGGACCCGCAGGTTGAGGGACGCCTCGGCGCCCACGAACCCCACGAACCGGCCGGTGTCGTCGATGATCTGAAGCATCGCGACGGTGTGGCCTCCGTACCTTCCGAAACAGGAGCCGCGTTCGCCGTCCACGCCCTGTTTCTGGTGCTGCCAGAAGGCCTGGCGTCCCAGGCCGGTCGGCACCACCATGGCGCTGCGCCACGTCCGGTCCGTGTGGAACAGGCAGGTGGCGCGGCGTCCGGAGCAGACTCGCATGCGGCGGATGGCGATCTCGCGCCAGCGTGAGACCCGGATCGACCTGCCGAACGAGGCGGAGCGTTCGACGCCGTTCAGGTCGGTGCGGGCGACCTGCTGCGCGGTGGCGCTGAAGGCGAACGAGGCCGTGGAACCGTACCCGTCGCCGTACAGACCTCCCAGATCGGTGTGGTGGAGAGTGATCCGGGAGAGCTTCGCGGCGGTCCGGACCGTCCAGACCTCCGTGTGCCGGCCCGGCCATTCGACGACGAGCCGTCGGTGGCGGTCGAAGCTGTAGCGTCCTACGACCCTCGACATCGGCCCCTTTCCCGGCTGGAACCCGCGAGGTGTGCGGACGTCGCACGCCGCGGCGCACCCGGAGGTGCGGTAGCCGGTGCGGATCTTGTTGTTCTTCGCGGTGCCGTCGAAACTGCTCTGGTACCAGATCCAGTAGGACTGCGTCACCGTGCCGGAACCGTGGGGTCCGGAGACGAAGGTGTACTCCGCCAGCCGGACCCAGTAGGCGTTGAGCGACCCGCCCACCATCGAGATCACGTACCGGGGCCTCCCGCCGGGCAGGGGCGTCGAACCGGGGACAGCCGTGGCGGGGGCAGCTGCGGCGGGGACAGCCGTTGCGGCGGGGGACGCCGCGGCGGGGGTGGCCCGGACAAGGGCCAGGGCGGCGAGAGCCTGGACGCGCGGGCGCGCGGTTCCGGCGTGGGTCCCGGCCGAGGAGTAGACCAGCGTGACGGCTGTCCCCATGGCCAGGACCGCCGCGAGAGCGCCGGTGGGCAAGCTGGCGGACAGGCCGGTGGATGGGTCGATCGCACGGCGTTCGGAACGGTCTCGTGATCGTGGCACGCCGGTGACGGTATCGGCGGAGGGCACCGAATTCGGTGGGCGTAACCCGGATCCGGGTATTCCGGGGGGTTTCGGTGACACTCGGGGGTTTTCGTGTCCGGATCTTCGGGGAGCGTGGAGGGTTTCGCCGTCGCGGATCGGTGCCTCGGTGGATCGGCTGAGGCGCCCCCCTCTCTTCGGTCATCCCGGTGGCATCCGACGCAATGTCACGCCTAGTGTTCACTTGACGCCGAATTGCAATGAGGAGGCCGGTAGGTGGGCATTGTGATGGAAGGGCGTCCTGGCCGTCGCTCCGATCCCGGAGCCGCCGCCTACCGCACCACCGTGCAGCGGTGGTTCGACGTGACGATCGGACCGGGTCCCCTCACCGAACCCCCTGGGTCGTCCGGTGCGGCCGACCGGGGTTCCCTGGCCTCCGTGGTCCGGCGCATGGCCGACCTCGCCCGGCACGACGCCCGCTGGGCGCGCCTGACGCCGTCCGTGCTGGCGGGAACCGCCGTCGGGGTGATTCTCGCGGTCCTCCTCGACCGGTACCCGCCGGTCGTCGCGGTGCTGGTGACGGCGGCCGCCCTCGCGTGTCCCCTGACGATCCTTCCGGTCGCCTCGTGGCTCCCGGCCGCGGTACGCCGCGTCGCCGCGGTCGGACGGCGTCCGGTGTCCGGCCGTCCGCGGGCGTCGTTAGCCTGCTCGCTGCTGATCGCCGTGCTGGCCACGGCGACCCACACCGTCGGCCGGGAACTCGCGGCCCCGTCCGGACAACCGGCAGGTGACCTTTCGGTCGTCTTCCTTCCCGGGATGACCGGGCCGGTCACCCCCCTGACGCCGTCCCGCGGCATCGGTGCCGGGCTCGCGCTCGGAGCCGTGCTGGCCCTGGGCTTCGTCGCGCTCGGCGTCCTGCTCGACCTCGCCGGGGCCGTGGTGCGCCGGAGCAGGGAACGGGCCGATCCCGTCGTGGCCGTCGCGGCACCCGCCGTCGAGGCCCTCCACCTGCTGCCTCAGGACACGAGCCCTCTCGACCCCGAGGACAAGGCCGCCGTCCTCGCCCCCCTGCGCCGCCTGGCGAGGAACCTCGAAGTGACGCTGCCCCGCCTCCTCCCGGTCTCGGGACGACGCGAGCAGCGTGACCTCACCGAGTTCAGCGTCCGCGCGGGCCGCGCCGTCCGGTCGTGGGAGCCGCTCGTCGTCGCCTCGAACCCCGACCGCGTCCACACCCTCCGGGTGAACCTCGAAGCTGTCCTCGCGGCGACCCTGAACGGCGACTACGCGGATCTCCCGATCGCCCGCGACAGCGGCTCGGGGCTGCGGCGTTCCGCGTGGAGACCGTTCGTGCTCCGGTCGGTGACGATCTCGACGCCCCTGATCCTCGGCGGAGTGGCGCTCGCCGTTTCCGCGAGCGGGCGATGGGGGACGCTGCCCGCGGCCGCCGTCGGCGCGGTGGAGGCCTTCGCGCGCTTCTGGATCGTGCTCGGACTGCTGATGACGCTGGACGCGCTCGCGTGACGACGGCAGGGGCCGGTGACCGTGGGAACCGGCGTCAGGACGTCGTGACCGGTTTTCCGGCCGCCTTCCAGGCGTCGATCCCGCCCACGAGGTCGGCGACCGAGGTGAAACCCGAGGCGGTCAGGCGCTGCAGGGCCTGGCCGGACCGGTTGCCGCTGCGGCAGTAGAGCGCGTACGTCGTCGTCTTGTCGAGCGCCGCGACGCGGGTGTCGAAGTCGGCGGCCTCGGCGTCGATGAGCCGAGCACCCGCCAGATGCCCCGACGCGAACTCCTGCGGGGTGCGGACGTCGAGCACGACGACGGACGGCGAGGCGACGAGCGCGGCGAAGGCCGCGACGTCCAGGCGCCGGACACTGTTCGCGGAGGCGGAGCCACCGGGGGAAGATCCACCCGAGGCGGGGAGGGACCACTCGGACGACAGCGACGCCGGGAGGGTGCCGGACGGCGCCGATCCGGACGGCGCCGACTCCGACCGGCCGCAGCCACCGAGGAGAACCCCGAGGAGGACGAGGGAAGGGACAACCAGGAAACCTGCGGCGCGGCGGGGGAGGGACACGGGACCACCTTCTGTCGATCGTGAGTCAAGGAGAGCTTACAGACGGTGACGCATCCCGGCTGTGGTCTTCGCCTCGTCGTTCGGGCAGGTCCTTCGAAGGAGGTTCAACGCGTTCTTGACCCCGGCGAGCCCACCCGTAGCGGCAGAATCGGGACAGGCAGGCTCGACGGGGTTCGCGGACCGAGCGGACGTAACCGCGCCTCGCTGCCGCTCGTAGAGCACACGCACCGACGGTGGAGGGTTACGGGGATGGTGAACGGCGAGCCTGTGACGGTGACGACCCGTGTCCGGGGCGGTGAACCGCTTCTGGGACAGATGTTTTCGCTGGGGCCCGGCGATCCGCACCGGGTCGGTGTCTACCCTCTCGCCGGGCTGCTCGCCACGGGCCGGAAGGGACGCACCTACCTGGCGGACACGCCGTCCGGGCCTGTCGTGCTGAAGCTGCTGGACCGTCACTGGGTCGGCGGCCGGAGCGGGGCGTACGCCCTGACGATGGCGCTGACAGCCGCGCGCCGCCTCCGGGTGGACGACGCCGTCGCACCGCTCCTTGACACCGAACTCGGGACGGGCGAGCCCTACGTGGTCAGCGAGTTCGTCCCGGGGCCGTCGGTCCGCGAACTCGTCGAGGCCAGGGGCGCGCTCACCGCGGAGACCGTGTCCGAGCTCGCCGTCGCGACGGTCCGGGCGCTCGCCGCGATCCACGCCGTCGGGCTGGCCCACGGCGACGTCCACCCCAACACCGTCATCCTCGGTCCGGACGGTCCGAGGACCGTCGACGTCGGGCTCTTCCCCGTCCGTCCGGAACGGCCCGGGGCGTGCGCGGGGTCGAGCGACGGCCTGCCGGCCCGGGACTCGTCCACCACCCGGGCCGCCCAGCAGGCGGACCTGACGGCCTGGGCGGCGATGCTGGCGTACGCGGCGGCGGGCCGGGCCTCGCTCCTCGATCTCGCGGGCAGGTCCGGCGCCCAGTCGGAGAACCCACGGGCCCGGGATGTGCTGGAGGCCCTCCCGAAACCGCTGCCCCGGATCGTGTACGCCTGTCTGGTCCCGGCGCCCTCGCGCCGGCCCACGGCCTGCCAGGTCCTGGAGCAGCTGGCCCCGGGCCTGGTGACGAGCCGTCCCCGGACGGGGGGCCTGTCCTTCCGGGCGCCCTCCGCCCCGTGCGCGTCGGCGGCGAGGGACGGCGGGACCTCCTCGGACCGCGCGGCGTCCCGTGACGGCGACAGGTCAGGACGTGACCTGGTTCGCGGTGACCTCGTCGCGGGCGGAGCAGCCGCCGGCGGTCCCGGCCTGGCGGAGAGGCGGGGACCCGCGTCGCCGGAGCGGTACCTTCCGCCCCCACGGCCGCCACGGCCCGTCCTGCCCGCTCAGCTGCGCTCGGACCACGACGACGTCCCGGCGTCCGGCGAGCCGGAGCCGACTGCGACTGCGACTGCGGTGAAGGGTGGCACCGCGGCCAGCCGCTCGCTCGTGGACCTGGCACGGTGGGCGAGGCGGGCGCGGCGTGTTCTCCGGCGAAGCCTCACCCCCGGGGGACGGGCTCGTCGATGAGCACCCGGACCCACTTGCCCGTCGACGTCGGCTCGACGGCCCAGGCGTCCGCGACGTTGGCGATGACGAGCATCCCTCGTCCGCTGAGGTCGAGCAGCTGAGGTTCCCGCCGGGACTCCGGCCTCGCGACCGGGTCCTCGTCGTGGACCCCCACCTCGACGCCGTCCTGGATGTCGAGACGGACGACGAACTGGTCGCTCGTCGTGTGGCGGACGACGTTGCCGGTCAGCTCGCTGACGAGCAGTTCTGCCCGTTCCACCGTTTCGGACGGGACTCCGATGTCGGTCAGTTGCCGGCCCGCCCAGGTACGGGCCTCCGGGATGGAGCGAGGCTCGGCCGGGAACACCCTGAGCCTGGGTTCCACGTTCAGCACCATCGTCGTGATCCGGTCCCTCCCTGGAAGCCCTTCTCCTCGACCACCCTTGCAGGGAGACTCCGCCGTGGGAAATCCACCTCCCGGCGGATGACGCTGATTTGACAGTTCCTGAACAGGCGAGCCGGTGTGCGAGCCGCGAGCCGACGGGAGGAGATCCTTATCTGGCGCGCGGGCCGTGCCGGGACCGTGTGAGCACCGCGCCGATGACGTCCGGCGTGTCGGCCGTGAGCCGGACCGAAGGGAGTGAAGTGGTGGCCCCACGGGTGAAGGAGTTTCACGTCGGGAAGGCGTCTAACTGGTGCCGGAGCTCCTTTACCTGGTATTCGGTGGCCATTTCCCCGGCTGATTCTACGTAACGGGGTCCTGCCGTGTCGGCGGTGAATGACCAGAGGGCGGTGAGTGATTCCCTGGTTCCGTGCCGACGGGTGGTCCGGTGTCCTCTCAGCCGGGTGGCGCGCCGGAGGTCCGGACGGCGGGAGCGCGCGCGCCGGAGCGTCGCCGTCCGGGCGGGTGTCCGCCGCGCAGCAGGCAGATGCGGGCCACGGAGGCACGCCACCGGCCTGTGGCCAGCGAGGGGACGGCCGGGACCCAGAAGGTCGCGTCCGCCGGGGTCGCTGTCGTGGCCGCGAACGCGTCCCGGCGGCGTCGCTAAGAGGTTTCGCTCCGGCCCGGACGTCGTGGACGGAACCGGCCGGAGGTATGACCGGCGCTCTCGGAAGGAATTCGTTCTTCGTCCGCCGGCCGAGGGGTGATGGTTCGGTGGCGGAAAGGCGAAGGTTGGCTGGAGGGTTGTTCCGACCTACTCTCGGAGGAACCCGGGCGAGGTACAGGGAGAGGCCTTCACGGGAAACTGCGACCTGCGGAGAGGAAACCGACGTGAAGAATGTCAAGAGGCAGCTCGGCAGGAGGACACGTTCTCTGCTCGCGGGAGCGGGCACGGTCGTCCTGGCCCTGGGGGTTCTGACTCTCCTGCCCAGCGGCGCCAACGCGGCGATCTCCGGATCGCTCTACGTCGATCCGGACACGGGGGGCGCCCGGTGGGTCGCCGTCAACTCGGGTGACCGGAGGGCGAACCTCATCAAGAGCAAGATCGCGGGCCAGCCCCAGGCCCGGTGGTTCACCAACGCGAACGCCGGCCAGATGGCCACGGCGATGTCGTCGCACATCGCGGCGGCGAACGCGCAGGGGAAGATCCCCACGGTGGTCTACTACGCGTTGCCGAACCGGGACTGCGGTGGGGCGAGCGCGGGCGGGGCGAAGGACCTGAACGCCTACGCGTCGTGGGTGTCGACCGTGTCGAAGGCCCTGGGGACGAACCCGGTGATCGTCATTCTCGAACCGGACAGCCTGGCCCTGCAGACCTGCCTGAACGCCTCCGAGGCGACGGCACGCGGCAACGCCCTGTCGGCCGCGGTGACGACGATCAAGTCGGCGAACCCGGCGGCGAAGGTCTACCTGGACGCCGGGCACTCCGGCTGGAACCCCGCGGGCACCGCGGCGCAGCGGTTGACCCAGGCGGGCGTGTCCAAGTCCGACGGTTTCTACTCGAACGTGTCCAACTTCCGCACCACCGCCGCCGAGATCTCCTTCGGGCAGCAGGTCCTGTCGTCGCTCGGCAACTCCTCGCTGAAGCAGGTGATCGACACCAGCCGGAACGGTGCCGGTCCGGGTGGCGGTGACTGGTGCGACGACCGCCTGCCGTCGACACGACGGCTGGGATCGGCTCCGACGCTGTCCACGGGCACGGAGACGGTCGACGCGTTCTTGTGGGTGAAGTTGCCGGGCGAGGCCGACGGTTGCCAGAACCAGGCGGGGTCGTTCCAGCCCGCGAACGCCTACTCGTTGGCCGGAGGCTCGTGACCTTCTGACGTGGACTCGTGAGCTCGCCTCGTGAACGGTGGGGCCGACCGCGCCCGGTGCGGTCGGCCCCACCCGCGTGCGATCTCCGCGGTCCGTTTGGTGGGCGAGGGAGTGCCGGTGGGCATCTGGCTCGGTGAGGGGCAGCGGATGGCCGCGGCGATATCATCGCCCCGGAGGAGACTCCGGTGATGTGGATACGGTTCGTATCGACCCCGAAATTCCGGATCGCTTCCTCCCCCACGTTTCAGGGCGGCCGGTGACGCAGACGTCGAAACACCTGTCCGACGCCGGGACGACCATTGCCGGAGGCGCGGGGGTGGTCGAAGTAGGCAGGTGATGACCGATCTGAAGGCACGGTGAGGGGACGTCGCGTTCCTCCTTCCAAGAGGTGGGGAGGAGCCGCCGAGAAACGCTTTGGAGTATCGGCGACGGTCGTCCTGTGCGGTCTGTCCGGGAGGTGTCCTCCCGGGGTCCGGCCTCTCGACCAGCGTCGCGACCCCAGGGGGGCGGTTGCGGCGACGACGGACGGGTGCCCCGATGGTCCCGGGGCACTCACCGCCGGGGGCGCGACGGAGGGGGAGGGGGAGGGGGAATGTTAGGTATTTCAGGCATCATCAGTGCGGGGGTGTTGTGGCCATGATCAGGGGACCGAGAGCAGGTCTGGAGATTGTTTCGATGGATGTATTTCACCGTCGCACCGTCAGAGAGGGGTGGGTCGGTGGGCGCACGACGATGTCTGGTTTCGATGTGATCGACCGTGAATGTCACGACAGAACGACTTGCGACCTGCGGTATCGTCCGGGCGTGCCGGTGAAGGAAAGTGATTTTCTCCTTCAGGGAGTGTCGCGTCCTAGTGATCAGGGATGCCGCTCATCCCTCGGTCGATCGTCGTTCGTATCGTCGGTCATACACTCGAGCATCCTTCAGGGCAATCGATCGGAACATTCGGAACACCAGGTACGTCCCGATCTGTGAATCGAACAGGAGACAGCAGATGAAGAGGCCAAGCAACCTGGTTCGCACTCTCGCAGCGGTGTCCGTCATCGCGTCGTCGCTCGTCCTGGCCCAGGCCGGTCCTGCCGCCGCCGCTCCCGGGAGCCGTAGCGCGGCTCAGGAGAGCGACAGCAAGAACTGCGGGATCATCGGCTTCGACAAGGCCACCGTCGTCACGGAGACCGTGGCCGGCGCGAAGAAGTACACCCTCGTCGTCAGCGGCGTCAATCCCATCGCGGGGGTCTCCGTGTCGCTGGAGCCGCTCGTGTACGTCCGGCAGCCGGAGTTCTGGGGGATCGAGGTGACAGCCTGTGCCCCGGTCATCGGACTCCCGGTCATGACCCCTTACACCGAGAAGCTCGACGTCACTCACGCGCTCGGGACGAAGGGCGTCGAGGTCATCGGGGCGTTCTCCACCGAGAAGATCCCGGTCCGTCGCGACGGGCTCTGACCGAGATCCTGAACGTGATCCACCGGCGCCTCTGATCTGCCCGGGCCACCCAGGAGTCGTGGGCAGGTCCGCGGGGCGCCGCAGGGCGGGGCCGGTCCGGTGTCTCAGGGCCGGCCCTGACGCTGTCCGGCCCTGACGCTGTCGGGCTCCCACGCTGTCGGTGCCGCGACCTAGCCTTCACCCATGACGCGGATCGGGACCTTCGAGTTCACGGCACCTCTCGTGGTGCATCCGGGAGGTAGCTGGCACTTCGCGACGGTGCCTCCTGATGTCAGCGAGGACATCACCGACATCAGCACCGGGATCAGGAGGGGATTCGGGTCGGTCCGCGTGGCCGTCGTCGTCGGCGGCACCTCGTGGCGGACGTCGGTCTTCCCCGACAGGGGGGCGGGTACCTACCTGCTCCCGGTGAAGAAGGCCGTCCGGGTGGCCGAGCACCTGCACGCCGGGGACGACGTCGAGGTCCGGTTCGACCTCGTCGACCTCTGACGCGGTCGGCGGGCACTCACCCCTGGGGTTCCGTCGCGCACGGAGACGACAACGCACCTGTGGCGTTGCTGGCTGTGACCCTTCGATGTCGGTAAGTTTCTTTCCGGCCCGCGGGTCCGTGCGGCTGCCGTGCCGGGAGGAGACCACATGGACATGGCTGAGGACAGCTACCTGGCCGGGGGAGCCTTCTCGGTGGCATCCGATGCCGCCGACGATGTCGACACATCGCAGTGGGGGCCGTTGGAGGCCGCTCGCTGCGCCGCCGCGAACATGCGGGCGTGCCGTGAGGCGCTGGACGGCGAGAACCGCATCTCGGCCCTGGACTCCGCCCTGGTCGTCGGATCGATGATCTCGACGATGAACTCCGTGCGGGGCGTGCTGGTCAGCCTGACGTCACGGCTGGACGACGACACCGACGGCGTCGTCCGGGCGAGGACCGTCGCGCTGCAGCAGCTGGACGAGCTGGTCGGCAGGCTCGCGGAGGTCCGCCGTGAACTCGCCCGGGTGGCCGACGGCGAGCCCACGGCGTCCCGGAGCGAACGGTAGAGCGACTGTCCGGAACCCCGGCGACCGGAACCCCGGCGACCGGGCGACGGTGGGAGCGGCGCCGGTCAGAGTCCGGCCCCGGCGAGCACCGCCTTGGTGAGTTTCGACAGCGCGGGTTGTGACTCCAGGGCGCAGTCGGTGGTCCGGGCGACGCGGCCGCCAGCGCTGACGACGTAGGTGAACCCGTCAGGGCAGGGGGAGTTCGCCGCGCCGGACGCCCCGGCCTGCCACGATCCGGCGACGAAGCCCTGAAGGGCGCGGAGCGAGGCCGGGGCCAGCTGTCCCTTCGCTCCCTTCGCCCCACGGCTCGTCGCCGTCCAGGCGCCGCCGACGGTGATGACGACGGTCTCCTGGACGCCCGCGATGCCGCCCGAGCGTTGCACCGTCACCAGCGTGCCCGTGGCGGCGGCCGCCTGCGGAGCCGCGACGGCGGCCGGGCCGCCGTCCCGGACCGTCGTCCTGGGCTTCGCGGACCCGCCCGCGCCGGTGGACGGCACGGCGGACGACGCCGCCGGACCAGTTCCGGACGCCGACGCGGATGCCCCGCCGGACGCCGACGCGCCGCCGGACGGCGAGGGGGCCGGTGTGTCCGAGGTGGTCGCCGACGACGCCGGGGACTCGGCGACCGACGACGCGGGCACGGGCTGAGAGACCTGCTGGGTGCCGCCTCCGCAACCGGCGAGCACCAGAACGAGCGGGACGAGCAGCCGACGGCGCCGGGTACGGCGGGTCGGGGGCAGCAGGTCACCGTGGAGGGGAAGAGAGATCGTCGTCATAGCGCCAGACCGTCCGGATCAGGAGTGGTGTTCCAGGAAAAGTGTGACCCTGATCCACCCGCTTCCCCGGTGGCGAGAGGAAACCTTTGCGCCGACATGACGTTCGCTGTCATGAACGAGCATGGTCAGGTGGTGTTCAGTTGGCTTCCGGCAACGACAGGCGCAACCAACGCCTTTTCCGGGAGAACTAATGCGTAAAACACTGGCGGTGGTCGGTACCTCGGCACTGGTCATCGGCCTTTCCGTGTGTATCGGTCATGCTGCCGCGGGGCCGGCGTCCGGGACATCCGCGTCCGGGGCTGAGACCTCGGTCAAGGGGCCCGAACAAGGCCCGGACTCGAGTGCGGTGGTGGCTGTCGAAAGTCCTCCCGCCGCGACCTCCGGTGCGACCGGAGGTGGAACCTCCCCCACCTCCGGCGGGGCAGCGGTCGACCCCGCCGAGGCGGTGAAGAGGGCCCAGGCCAATCTGAAGGCCCACAAGTCGGCGATTCGCGCGGCGAACGGTGACACCTACGCCGTCAAGCGGGTGATCAGGGACGGCAACGGCACCTCGCACGTCCGCTACGGGCGGACCTTCAAGGGCGTGAACGTCGTGGGGGGTGACTTCGTCATCCACAACACCCGGGACGGCAAGTTCGCGGGCTTCTCGGCGGGCCATCACGCCCCCCTGACCATCAACACGACGCCGAAGGTCAAGGACGACGCCGCCACGGCCGCCGCCCGGAAGGCCTTCGAGGGCACGGTGGCGAAGGCCGCCGAACCCAAGCTCCTCATTGACGCCACTGGGCAGTCGAGCAGGCTGACCTGGGAGACGGTCGTCGAGGGCATGCGCCCGGACGGGCAGACGCCGTCACGGCTGCACGTCTTCACGGACGCCGTCACCGGGGCCGTGATCAGTTCGCAGGACGAGATCCGGTCGGTCGCCGGAACCGGGAAGAGCCAGTACTCCGGGACCGTGAACATCGACACCACCCAGTCCGGCAACTCCTTCCAGCTGCGGGACGACGCGCGTGGGGGATCCACCACCTGCGACATGAACAACTCCACGTCGGGCACCTGCACGGTCCTGACGGACGCGGATAACGCGTGGGGGAACGGGTCCTCCGGCAACCGTCAGACCGCGGCCGTCGACGCCCACTTCGGTTCGGCGAAGACCTTCGACTACTTCAAGTCGACGTTCGGACGGAACGGGGTCTTCGGCAACGGGAAGGGCGTCCAGAGCCGGGTCCACTACGGCAACAACTACGTCAACGCCTTCTGGAACGGCTCCCAGATGACCTACGGCGACGGCAGCGGTAACGCCAAGCCGCTGGTGTCGCTGGACATCGCGGCCCACGAGATGACCCACGGCGTCTCGGACGCCCTCGCCAGCCTGACGTATTCCGGTGAGTCGGGCGGTCTCAACGAGGCGACCAGCGACATCTTCGCCGCGATGGTCGAGTTCTACGCGGGGTCGAGCGCGGACCCCGGTGACTACGACATGGGCGAGAAGGTCGACCTCCGGGGCAACGGCAAGCCGCTGCGGTACATGTACGACCCCTCGCTCGACGGCGCCTCCGACAGTTGCTGGTCCACCTCGACCGGCGGCAAGAACGTCCACTACTCCTCCGGCGTCGGAAACCATTTCTTCTTCCTCCTCGCCGAGGGCAGCGGCGCGACGAAGTTCGGGACGTCACCGGTGTGCAACAACGCCCCCGCCGTCAGCGGGATCGGTCGCACCGACGCGGCCTCGATCTGGTACCGCGCGCTGGACACGTACTTCACGAGCTCGACGAAGTACAAGGACACCTCGTCGGCCAACAACGACGCCCGCAACTACACCCTGAAGGCCGCCACCGACCTGTTCGGCTCGTGCAGCAAGCAGTACCGCGCCGTCCAGGCCTCGTGGACGGCGGTCAACGTCGCCGGTGAGGAAGCGGCCTGCGGTGGTACCGCGCCGTCGACCTCGACCTCGACCTCGAAACCCACGTCCACCCTGAGCACCTCGACCACCGAGAACCCGACGTCGACCAGCACGACGACGTCCAGCACGACGACGAGCCCGACGTCCAGCACGACGTCGGGGAGCACCACCGGCCCGACGTCCTCGACGACGACCCGGACCAGCACCTCGGGCACCACGACCACGGGCCCGTCGCCGTCCCCGTGCGCTCCGGTGACCAACGACCAGAAGATCTCCATCCCCGACCGCGGGCGCCCCGTGACCAGTTCCGTCACCGTGTCCGGTTGCGCCCGCAAGGCGTCGGCGACCACCAAGGTGCTGGTGCGCTCCACCCACCCGTTCCGCGGTGACCTGATGATCACCTTGATCGCTCCGGACGGGTCGATGTACCGGCTGAAGAACGCCAACGGCCGCGACGGGAGGGCGGACGTGAACAGCATCTTCACGCTGAACGCGGGCGCCGAGACCGCGAACGGGGTCTGGAAGCTCGCGGTTCAGGACGTCTTCCGCCGGGACACCGGGACGCTGACCACCTGGACACTGACCGTCTGACCGCCGTCCAGAACGGCTGATCGACCGCACGGGGCGGGACCGGGATATCGGCCCCGCCCCGTGCGGTCACGCGTCTTCGTCGCCGAACCGAAGCCGAACCGGAGTTCACGGCAGCCGCCGTGACGACCGCGGGCAGGAACGACGGCGCGCGAAAGGACGGGGACGGGGAACGGCCCGGCCATTCCGCAGAGGGGAAGACCGGGCCGTTCGGGGCTGGGATTCAGGCCTGGGCCGCCTTGAATGCCTCCACGATCTCGGCCTTGATGCGGCCTCGCGGGCTGACGTCGTAGCCGTTCTCCTCGGCCCACGCCCGGACCTGGGCCGGGTCGACGTCCGAGGCGCTGCGTCGGGCATCCCCGGACCGACGCAACGGGACCACGTTCACCTTGCCGGTACGGCGGGCGTGCTCGATGTAGGAGGACATCGCCTCGTGGAATTTCCGCGAGTTCTTCGTGTCCAGGTCGATGCTGTACGTGTACCCCTGGAAGGCGAAGTCGATGGTCTCGCCCTCCCCCTCGGGGATCTCTTTTCCGGTGATGTCATCGGTCAGCAGGGTGACAACCTTCTGGGCCACGATAGGTCTCCCGTATCCGGAGGAATGAACATATGCCAGCTTGCATTCCCCTCGGTGTGAATGCAAGCTCACTGAAGCAACCTCAAGCAGGAGAGGCCGCGGTCCGGCACATTTCACCCGTTCTGCCGACCTCTGCCGGCCCTGGGGCCGGTTCAGGTCCGGATTTCGTCGGGAGCCGTGCCGCGCGCGGGATCGGCCGGTGACACCGGTAGTTCGCCACGGTGCCAGGATGTCGCCGCGATCAGACTCTCCAGAATCTGCCGGGTCCGGAACAACTCGGCCCGCAACTCCGCGGCGGCGGCCTCGGTCGCCCGGGTTCGCCGGTGGAGGATCCACCCCACGGCCCCGCAGACCCCGGCCATCACCAGGATGACGGCCCACCACATCCACGCCGCTGATCCACCGGAGGAGGAGAGCGTCGTCGCCGTCTGCGGGGTGACGGTCCAGGCGGCCATCCCGGCGGGTGCGGGGATGGCCGCGACGGCGGACGGGTTGAGCGAGGCCAGGGACTGCGGGACCACGAGATCGGGGTGGGCCTTCAGCACCGCCGTGATCTGGACCCGGGCCGCGTCGTCGTATCCCTCGTCGTGCAGGCGCTTCGCCGCCAGCCAGATCCGGTCGACATCGCCGGGACGGCGAGTGACCCGCGCGAGCCCGGCGGCGGCGTCCCCGTTGCCGTAGTCGAGCTCCAGAGCGGCCTGGAACGACCGGCGGGCCTCGGTCAGATCCCCCGTCGTCTCGGCGGCCTGACCCTTGGCGGTGCTCGCCAGCGCCTGGCCCCGGCGCTTCGCCACCTTCTCCAGCCCTTTGAGGGCGCACCGGCCTTCGCCCCGGCGTTCCCCCGTCGCGTAGGACTGGGCGGCCCGGGACAGCTGGGCCTGCCGGACGAAGTCGTCGGCTCGATCGCAGTTCGGCGTGTCACCACCGCATCCACCGAGCACCGACACCCCCACCGACAGCGCGAGGACGAGCAGCACTGCTTTCCCACGACCGCGAGACCGCGGTGACCAGGCACTCATGATCTCCAGTTTGGTCCATTTCGTCCCGCAGGGGACCGCCCAACGGTCCCGGAGGGACTCTTCTGTCCACGGAAGCCCCCGCTCGGCTGGCAGGATCGCGCTCGCGTCGTCCGGGGAACGGACCCCGGCGGAACCCCCAGGACAGTCCGAGGAGCAGGACAATGGCCGCAACCGGGCCCCGGAAGTGGACAGTGAACAGCGAGGTCCTGGAGCGGATCGCCGGGCGCTTCGAACCGGTGCCGCCCAACGGCCTCGGCCTGCCGGAGGACCCTGACACGATCCAGCTGCGGATCGGCACCCTGGCCGCCGGCACGAACTGGGCGGAGATCTCCGAGCTGCTCGGGGTGCCGGAGGCCAAGGGCGATCCCGAGGGGATCAACGTCGCGTTCCCGGCGATCCAGGAGGCCGTCCGGCGCCGTCACGACCTGGCCCGGCGTCTCATGATCCGCGTGTGGGAGGAGCCGGGCCTCAGCGACCGGCTGATGGACCGGGTCCGCCCCGGCAGTCTTCGCCGGGTCCGCAGCGATTGGCTGGTGTGGGGCGAGGGTGCCGGGCGCTGGCGCGAGGAGCCCTGACTCCTCAGGCCGCCCGGCGGCGAAGCCCCAGCGGGGCGGACCGTACGACCGACGCCTCTGCCTCGGTGAGGGTTCCGGTGTCCACGAGCCGGTCCAGCACGTGAGCCTGCCGGGTGCGGGCCCGGCCGAGGTACAGCAGCGGGTCGTACCGGCTCGGCGCCTGCACCAGCCCGGCGAGCAGACTCGCCTGTGCCCAGCTGAGCTGGTCCGCTTCACGGCCGAAGTACCCCCGGGCGGCGTCGGCGAGCCCGTAGTGCCCGTGGCCGAAGTAAGCGACGTTCACGTACATCAACAGGATCTGGTGCCTGGTGTAGATCTGGTCGTTCTTCATCGCGAGGACGATGACCCGGGCCGGTCCGAGCGCCCCCTGAGCCTCGTCGGGGTAGGCGAGTTTGGCCAGCTGCTGGTCGATGGTCGACCCGCCCTGGTCCCCCCGGCCGAGGATCGGGGAGATCAGCGGTTTCACGGCTCCCAGGGGGTCCAGCCCGTACCTCTGACCGAAGAACCGGGAGTTCTCGGTGGCGATCAGGGCCTGGACGGTCCGGTCGGTTCCCGAGATCGAACGGAGCTCGGTGGCCCGATGGGCGCGCAGCTGGGTACTGACCCGCTCGCGGGTACCGTGCCCGTCCGGGGTGATCCACCAGATGCCCGCGAGCATGACCAGCGCCGTGAGCACCACGCCGGTGATGAGCCGGAACGAGGCCACCGCGAGGCGGCGTGTCCGGGAGCCCCTTCGCGGCGACGGCCGTCTCGTCGCCGGTTTCCTCGTCGTCGTGCGGCGCGTCGTCGTGCGTCTGGCCGCCGGTTTTCTCGCCGTCCACCTGGTCCGTGCTGACGGCGTCCGTGAGAAGCGGGTCGGGCTTCCGAGCCGGTCCATCGTCACAATCTCCCTGGGCGGTCGTCCGACGCCGTCGTGCTCTCCGAGGCGAAGCCCTCACATCGTGTCACCTCGGGGGGCGGCGTTCCGGGTCAGCACGCGCGATCCTCACCTGACCCTCACAGGACCTCCACACCGACGGGTCTCCGGCTCCCGGGACGTCCTCGCGTTCCTCGGCGATCCGGCACCCGTCGTCGAGCGTGAGCCCCGGCCGGTGCGCCGATCATGTCGTACCCCCCGTCTAGCGTGATGTTCCGGTGGACGGGGTACCCCCCTGGGGACCGTTCGCCCGCACGTTCCTCGGGGAAAGGACCATGTCATGGCCGGGCAGACGACGTATCTGGAGTTGTCGGAGGACGACGGCACCGCGCACAAGTTCTACGAGGTGACCGTCGACGGCGACACCCTGACCCTTCGCTACGGCCGGATCGGCGATCACGGCCAGGTGCGGTCCACGATCTTCGCAGACACGGCCAGGGCGTCGTCCGCCGCGGCGAAGAAGATCGGGGAGAAGATCCGTAAGGGCTATGCCCCCGCCACCCCAGGAGCGAGGCAACGCCGTCCGGTGTCCCGCCGGCAGATCGTCAGTTCGCGGTCGACCGCCCACCAGGCGCCGGTGCTGTGGCGGTACCGCTCCGGGGAGGCGGCGTTCGGCGTCTTCGTCGACGACGACGTCTGCATGGTGGGCAACGAGGCGGGTCTGGTCACCACCTTGACCCATGACGCGCGGGTCACCGGGCAGTTCCGGCTGCCGGACGGCGTGAAGTGCATCGTCGCGGACGCCGGGTGGCTGTACGCGGGGTGTGACGACGGCAATGTCTACGACCTGTCCGGCAAGATCCCGCGTGTGGCGTACCGGATCGCCCCCGATATCGACATCTACTGGCTCGACATCTTCGACGGTGTGCTCGGGGTCTCGGACGCCGACGGAGGCGTGGCCGCGATCGATCATGAGGATGAGATCCTCTGGAGGAAGCGGAGCCGGGGCTCCGCCGCCTGGATGGTCCGCTGCGACGAGTACGCCGTCCACCACGGGCACTCCCGCGGCGTGACGAGTTATGACTGGCGGACCGGCCGTGAGATGTGGCACCAGTCGACGCGCCCGGTGCTGTTCGGCTGGCAGGAGGAGGACGCCGTCTACGCCGGGACGTCCGGTGGACAGGTGATGCGCTTCGGCAAGGACGGCGGGCCTCAAGGGGCATTCGCCTGCGACAGTGCCGTCTTCTCCTGTGCGTCGGCGCCCGCGGGCCGGTACGTCTTCGCCGGTGACAACTGCTCGTCCGTGTACTGCTTCGACGACAGGGGCACCCGGCTCTGGAAACTCGGTACGGGATGCGGCTCGGCGTACTCGATGCAGTACCACCGCGAGCGTCTGTACATCGTGACCACCGACGGCTCCCTGGCGTGCCTCGACGCGAGTGAGGCCGCCGTCCACGCGGCGCAGTCGGGCACGATTCCGAGCGCCGTCGACGTCTTGGCACCTGTCGGCGTGCGCGAGGTCACCCCTGCGGCACCGGTCAGGACCGTCTCCCACCGTGACGACCCCGGGGACGACGTGATCGTGGAGTGTTTCGACCACCGGGGCCGGTTGCGGGTCCGGGTCCTTTCGCCGGGGTATCACGAGGACTGGTGGGTGCAGTTCCCGAAGGACATCCGTGAGGCAGGGGCCCGGTATCTCGTGCCCGGCGTGCGGGTGAGTGAGCGGGGCGGGTTCTACCGGGCGTTCGGGGAGATCCGGCGTCTGGTGTGAACCGTGAGACGCGAACCCCGAGGTTCTCGCCGGGCTGAGGGGGAAGACCCACCGGGTGCCGTGAGCTCTCACGAACCTGCTCAAGGTGACGGTGATGGTCCTGGAAACCCTGAACGGGCCCGTGCGCCGCGTCGGCATCTTCTCCCCGAAGATCAAGACAGACTCCGGTGTCGGAGTGGGAAGCACCGCTAGACAGGTGCTCGCCGCGTATCCGAACGCCACCTCGGCCCCGAACAAGTACGTCGACGGCGCGACGGACCTGACGGTGAGTTCCGGCACGCACGACATGCTCTTCGAGGTCAGCGCCAAGAAGGTTGTCACGGGCTTCCGGATCGGTGAGTCCGAGCAAGTGGCTTACGTGGAGAGCTGCAACTGACCGGGCGGCGCTCCCGTCGCCCTGGCGTGGAGGAATCAGCGTGTGCAATCGCTGTCGTTATCACGACGGTGATTGCACACGCCGAGCTTTTCCGGGCAGCGGTTCGATGTGCTGGGTGATCGGGGGCCGGGTATTCACCTCGATGGTCCGGCTGCTGTCGATCGGTTCAGCCCTCGGTGATGAAGGGCAGCAGGACGGCGTTGACCTCCTCGGCGTGCGTCCAGAGCATGCCGTGCGGGGCGCCCTCGATCTCTACGTAGCGCGCCTCGGGGAAGACCTGGTGGAACGGCCTGCCGGTGCTCTCGATCGGCAGGATCGCGTCGGCGGTGCCGTGGGCGATCAGGGTCGGCGTGCCGCTGGAGCGGACGGCGGCGACGTCGGCGGTGAAGTCCTCGATCCACGCCGGGACGACGGCGTAGCTGGCGATCGGGGCGCTCCCTGCCGCCGTGGCCCAACTCGCCTGCACGGCCTCCTGCGAGATGCGGGTGCCGAGGTTCTCCTTGAGGTTGTAGAAACCCCCGTAGAACTGGGTGAACCAGGCGAAACGATCCGCTTTGGCCGTCCGGGCGATCTCGTCGAACTGAGCCTTCGGGACACCTTGGCCGAGCATGCCCGGCTCCAGGGAGGCGAGGAACGCGAACTTGGCGATCCGCTCCGTGCCGTAGAGCCGGGCGTAGCGGGCCAGCTCTCCGGTGCCCATCGAGAAGCCGACGAGGACGACGTCGGTGAGGTCGAGGGTGTCGAGCACTGTCTTGAGGTCGGTCGCGAAGGTGTCGTAGTCGTAGCCCGTCGTCACCTTGCTCGACCGGCCGAACCCGCGGCGGTCGTAGGTGATGACGCGGTACCCGGCGTCCAGGAGTTCGCGGGTCTGCCGCTCCCAGGACGACCCGTCGAGCGGATAGCCGTGGAGGAGCAGCACCGGCTGCCCGGACCCGTGGTCCTCGTAGTACAGCTCGATCGGGGTGGAGTTCTCCTGACCGACGGTGATGAAGCCCATGGACGTTCCTTCCTGCCGTCGCGGCCGTGGACTGGCCGCGAGGTGGTGTCCTGCATGGGTGGAGAACGATCGTTCTCCAGTGGTGGTGCTAGCCTAGAGAACGATCGTTCTCCCCGCAAGTGGGCGGAGAGGGACATTGCGGGAAACGCGAGGGGGCAGCGAGATGACAGGGCTGACCACTGATCCGGGGATACGTGACCAGGTGCTGGCCGCCGCCGACCGGTTGTTCTATGCGCGAGGTGTCCAGAACGTCGGGATGGACGCCGTGCGCTCCGAGGCGGGTGTCTCCCTCAAACGCCTGTACCAGGTGTTCCCGTCGAAGAACGCGCTGCTCGGCGAGGTTCTCCGCCGTCGCAGCGAAACCTGGGACGCCGGGCTCGCCGAAGCCTCGGCCGGAGCCACGACGTCCCGTGAACACCTGCTCGCCATCTTCGACTTCCTGGACGGCTGGTTCCGGTCCGATGACTTCCGCGGGTGCGTGTTCGTGAACACCTTCGCCGAACTGGGTGCCGTCTCGCCCGAGGTCGCAGCCGTCGCCCGTGCCCACAAGTCGCGCTTCCACCGGTACGTCGAGGGGTTGGTCGCCGAACTCGGCGGGACGGCGGACCTCGCCGCCCAGATCGCCCTGCTCGTCGAGGGGGCCCAGGTGACGGCCGCCATCACGGGTTCCCCTGTGCCCGCGCGTCAGGCTTGTGCGGCGACGGAAACGCTCCTCGCCGCCATCGGATGACCCGGGGATGAAGCCTGACCGGGTGGGAGTCCGACGGCTCGGCGACCAGCCTCACCACGCTTTGCGACGTGCGCCCTCCTCGTCGACGGTCCGGGTCGACGCGGGATCCGTGGCCGCGAGCATGGTGACCATCTGGTGGGCGAGGTGGAACTCGAAATCCTCGGCGAGCAGCTTCTTCCACGGGCGCGTGAGGACGGCGTGCGTCATCCGGCGCGCGAAGCGAGGCCGTTCCATGATTGACCGAGCGATCTCCCAGGCGCGGCCGGTGAGGTCCTCGCGGGGGAGGACCTCGTTCACGAGACCGAGTTCGAGCGCCGTCTGTGCCGGGATCGAACGGCCCTCGTAGATGTGGTACGCCGCCCGTTTGGTTCCCATCAGCGCCTGGAGGGCCATTCCGAGCCCGTCCCCGGGGGTGGTGCCGGCGAGGAAGTGGGGGTCGAGGAAGTCGGCGTCGTCGGTGGCGAGGGTGATGTCGCACAGCAGGGCGAACTCGGTGTGCACGCCCGGCCCGTTGACCGCGGCGATCGTGGGGATCTCCAACGAGGTGACGAAGTTCTCCACGAGCTTCTTCGCGTCGTACAGGTTCTGGTAGACGTAGTCGGGGTTCTCCTCGTGCAGGGGCTTCGCCCATGACCTGCCCATGCTGCCGGTGAACCAACGGTCCCCGGTCCCGGTGAGGATGAGCACCTCGTTGGCCGGGTCGTTGCCGATGTCCTGCCACACGCGGTTCCAGGCGTTGTGGCCCGCCCAGTTGTGGACGTAGGGACCGCCGTCGGTGTGCATCCGCAGTTCGACGACGCCCCCTTCCCGGCGCATGACGAAGAAGTCGCGGTAGGTCTTCGAGTACTCCTCGAAGGGGGTGGGGGGCACGTATCCCGCCCACCGGGACTCGATGTCCGACTGTGTCATGTGAAGGCTCCTCATTCGCTGGATCACTCCTTAATGCGTCTTCAGTGTTGCATTTGGGAGAGGGGAGGGCAACCGCAGAGTGGCGCCGGGTCCTTATCCTCGACAGGGCGACGCGACGAGAGGACGTGCGGTCATGGACGGACAACCAGGGGCCTCCGCCGCGGCGCGGTCCCGTCCCGGCGGCCGGACGGCGCGTGTCCGGGAACAGGTGCTCCGGGCGACCGTCGAGGTCGTCGCGTCACGCGGCGTCGAGGGGCTTCGCTACGACGAGGTCGCTCGCACGGCCGGTGTCAACCGGGCGACCCTCCACCGCAACTGGCCCGACCGCGACGAGCTGATCCGGGAGGCCATCCTCCACTACGCCGAGGACCTCATCCCGGTGCGGGACACCGGCGACATCTCGGCAGACCTGACGGAGTTCCTGAGCTCGATGGCGAAGGTCAGCCGGTCACCCGTCGGACAGGCCCTCATGCGCGCCGTCACCTTCGCAGGGGAGGACGCCGCCATTCGCGAGCTCGGCCTCCAGACCCTCGACCGCCGTCTGGACGCGCTTCAGACGAGGATCGACGACGCCGTCCGGTCCGGTGATCTCCCACCCGTCGACGCGACGTTCCTCAACGAGATGCTTACCGGCCCGGTGCACCTGCACATCGCCCGGGCGCGGCGTCCGTTCGGGCCGGACGACGCGCGCCGCATTGTCGGCGTCGTCCTCGCTGGGATCCGCGCCACCGCCTGGGACTGGGCGACCTAGGACTGGGCGACCGGGCCCGATCTCCAGCGGCACGCCCGGACCATCCGTCGCGTCAGCCGACGCAGAACACGTTGCCTTCGGGATCGGTGAGGACCCACCACGTGAACCGGCTGTCCGAGCGCTTCTCCACGACCGCCGCCCCGAGGGTGACGAGCCGGTCGACCTGCGCCGCGGCGTCCGGGGCCGTCAGGTCGAGGTGGATCCGGTTCTTGCCCGCACGGTCCTCCGGCACGGGCTGGAACAGCAGGTGCAGCGTCCCGTCCGGTCCGTGGTCCACCGCCACGTAGCCGTTACCGGAATCCCGCACCGTGCCGGACAAGGCCTCGGCCCAGAACCTCGCCATCGCGGAGGTGTCACGGCAGTCGACGGTGACGGCATACATCTGGAGCGTCATCCCGGCAGTCTGCCGGAGCGGCTGCCGTCCTCGGCCCGGCGAGCCGCGCGTCATGGCCCCCTTGCCTCTGACACCGTGTCAGGGTGTGGGCTGATGGGTATGCCCTCTGATCGCTTCATGGGAGGACACCTTGTCCGTCGAGATCAACCACCGGGTTCTGCCCGCCCGGACCGTCGCCTCGTTGCGCGACCACATCGCCACCTACGCCGACGAGGGGGAGTTGTGGCAGCGGTTGACGGCCGCCCTCCCGCTCGCCGGCGCCCGGATGGCCCCGACCGCCCAGCCCGTCGCCGTGTTCCACGACGAGGAGTACGCCGAGAGCAACCCCGACGTGGAGGTGCAGCTCGAGGTCGAGGAGCCGTTCGCTCCTGTCGGTGAGGTGCGGTGCGTCGAGGTTCCGGGGCAGGAGGTCGCCGTCGGCACGCTGCGTGGCGGTTACGAGGCGATGGGGACCGTCACCGGGGCCGTCGGCGACTGGGTCGTCAAGGAGGGGTACCGCTTCGCCGGGCCGATGTTCAACATCTACCTCGTCGGCCCGGGCCAGGAACCCGATCCGAGCCGCTGGGTGACCGAGGTCTGCTTCCCCGTCGTCCGGGACGGAGACGTGTCCCGGGACGGCGTCGGCGGCTGACGCTTCGACTTCCTGATCATTCCCGCCGTGCACCCCCGATCGGAGCGTGGTGCACGGCCTCTCAGGCGAAGGCTGCCACGAGATCCTCCGGATCGATCACGGTGAGGCCCTGGAGCGTGCTCCCCGTACGGGAGACGACGAGGAGCGGGGTCGACTCGTCCGCTCCGGGCAGGCGTGAACGGTGAATGCTGAGCCTGGCGAGATCGTGGGTGTCGAACGGTCGCTGTTCGTGCCACTTCACCGATCCCACAAAGCTGATCCTCCCGGCGACCGGGGAACGGTCGGCGCCGACGAGGTCGATCTCCGGATCGTTGGTCCTGGTCCAGTAGCCGCCGATCTCGTGGGTCCCGGTCGGCAGGATCCCGTCGGACATACGCCGCAGACCCTCCCGGACCACGGGTTCGACGGCACGTCCGCGCCACGTTGTCCACGAGGCACGGATCCGGTTGAGAACGAGGTCCCCCCGTCCACGGTCGATCTCCGACAGATGCGGTCCCAGAAAGGCGAGCCAGAACCGCAGGTGGGGATCGGCCACGAGATAGCGCGTCTCCCGAGAAGGAGTCGTCGACAGTGGCGTCTGCGCCTCGACCACCCGTTTCGCGATGAGCAGGCGCAAGGCGCGCTGCAGGGATGCCTGGGGCAGTCCTCCGGCAGCTCGGGCGATCAAGGCGAAGCTCCGCTCACCGGATCCGATGGCCTGCAACACGGCGCGGGCCTGCGACTCGGCCGGGAACTCGGATGCCAGGGCGCGTTCACCGCTCACCAGGAGCGCTGAGGTGGGGTCCGGGATGGTTTCTTCGAGGTGGGCCATGACATCCGTCTGCGCTTGCCACTCGCTGAGGACCAGGGGGAGTCCTCCTGACACGAGGAAGGCGTCGATCGCCTGCGCAGCCGGGAGACGGAGCATGTCCGCGACGTCAGCGGGACTGAGCGGTGGGACGACCATCTCGGTCGCCCGCTGATGGAACGGACGGCCGTACTCGTTGAGTGCCTCCATCATGGCCAGGTCGGATCCGATACCGATCAGCAGGAGCTGACGTCGGGAGAATTCCCTGTCGAAGAGCTTCTGGAGGGTCCCCTCGAAACCGGGATCGTTGGCGATCAGGTAGGGTATTTCGTCCAGGACGACGATGGCTTGGCCGTCCGTCGGTAGAGCCGACACCAACAGGGTGAGGGCGGCGTCCCAGGACTGCGGGTTCTGGCCGGTGAATACCGACGCCCCCGGGAGGTTGGAGGACACCGCTGCCTCGACGAACAGGCGGAGATCAGCTTCGAGGGTCGGCTGGGCAGAGGCTGTGAAGTACAGCGACGGGGTGTCCTGGCGCTCCACGAACTCCTCCACCAGTCGTGACTTTCCGACCCGACGGCGTCCCCGTATCAGCAGGGCCCGACCGGGACGGCCCGTGCGAGCACCGGCCCGTACCCGTCCGAGCATCCGCTCAAGAAGGGACAACTCCCGTCGACGACCCACAAAACCGGTCATGTCCCCTCCAAGTACTCATCTGGGAAGCACTCATTTTTGAAACACTCATCCATGAACGTATCAAAGATGAGTGCTTCCAAGATGAGTGCCTCCTGGCGCCACGCCGATCAAAGCGCGCAACAGCCGGGCAGCGGCTGCGGCGGGGTCGGGCGCGGCGGTGATCGCCGAGATGACGGCGACGCCGTGGGCACCGGCCCTGACCAGGGCGGGGACGTCGTCCGCCCCGACGGTGAGGGCGACGTCCACGCGGTCGTTGACGACGTGAAGGCGTCCGATCATTGCTGCCGTCATGCGCTCCGCCCGGGGCTGTCGGAACGATGACCACGGCGTGGATGTCGGCCTCTCCGGCGCGCCCGTCGTTGCCAGTCAGCTCCGGGCGGAGCAGGGAGTGGTCGATCATTCCTGCCACTTGGGCGACGGTGAGGGGAATGAGATCGGAGTCGTTCACGGGGCGCTCTCCTGGACGCCGACCTGGCTCACGGATCCCTGCATGAGGCCCTCGTCGCGGCCGGGCGCACCCTGACCCGAGGGACGGCGATCCTGACCGCCGAACCGGCGGAACCTACCGAATAGGAAGGGAACCTTTCTTCTGCCGGATTCCCGCATCGTCCGCCCAGGTTTACCGTAAAGTGCGCTCGCTGAAAGTGATGCTGTGTGCCATGAGGGGGACAACGCGATGCCCGCACTCACCGCCTGCGGAGCGAACCACGACGGACGGCGGAACCGCGTAGCGGGCGTCGTCGCCGGGGTACTGGTGCTGTCCGCCGTCAGCGCCTGCGCGGCCGCATCGCCCGTGGCTCCTCCCGGATCTGTTACGCCGTCGGGTTCCGCGCCGTCGTCGCAGTCTGGTCCGGAACCGCTGGTCTCCCTCGGGGCAGACGCCGCCGAGCCGGTGGATCCGCAGGTCCGTCCCCTCTCGAAGACCACTGCCAAGCCCTCGGCGGTCGCTAAGAAGTCTTCGGTGGCAGGGAAGAAGCCTCCAGCGCGGGCCAAGAAACCGAAGAAATCCGCTACCTCGATGCCGAAACGCCCCGCAGAACCGATGGACGCCCGCGACCTGATGAAGTGGGTGTCGACCGCGGAGGACGTGAAGCGCAGCGCGGCGTTCACCGTCACAACCCCGGATCGCACTCTCACCGGGGTGAGAACCTTCATCGAGCACGTCGGCCTCGAGGCGGACGTCCGCGCGGTGGGGAAGTGGCCGAACCGGTTCGTCATCATCGACGGGACGACGTACTTCCGGTTGGACGAGCCCGTGAAGGGTAAGAACTGGGTGAAGTCCGACGACGTTGTCGTCACCGAGGCGAGTCCTCTCGTCCCCCTGGGCAAGGAGCTGAGCACCCAGGTGGACCCGGTCCGCGGGTGGCTCTGGTACAAAGGTGCGATGCCCGTCACCCGAGGGCGCAGGGTCACGGTGGAGGGTGTATCGGTGACACCGTACTCGTTCCGCAAGAACGCCCAGCAACTCATCGCGGACCTCCCGCCGAAGGACGACGACCCGAAGGAATCGCTCCTTCGGGTCGCTTCCGCCCAGGTCACCTACTACGTCACCGACCAGGGACTGCCCCTCAAGATTGTCGAGGCGGTGACGAGCCAGGGACGTCGTATGGTCACCACGCAGGTGTACCGGCGCTGGGGACAGCCGGTCACCGTACCCGTCCCGCCGGCGTCCGATGTCACGACGACTCCTCCGTCGTCCTGACCGGGTCGCCCCACAGGTTCTCGACGGTGGTCCGAAGCGTTTCGGCAACCCGAAGAGCGAGGTAGACCGACGGCGCGTAGTCGCCGTTCTCCATCGTGATGATGGTCTGGCGGCTGACGCCGACCCGCCGGGCGAGTTCCTGCTGGGTCACCGCGAGCGCCTTGCGGCGCTCGCGGATCCGGACCCCGGCGCGGCCGTCGGACTGGTCCGCGCGCACCACGCCTCCCGCACGAGCCATCATCGGGTGCCCGAGCCCCCGTCGTGCTGGGCGTTGTCCTCAGAGTCGTCCCCGGGGTCGTCCTCCGGGGAGTTCTCGTGCGCCTGTTCGCGACGCCGGACACGGCTCCAGAACGTGATGCCCAGGGCGAGTCCGATCGTCACGCCGGTGGTCACGCCCAAGGCGCCGGACGTCGTCACCTCTTCCTCAAAGGCGACGTACAGGCCCACCGTCATCACGAGATAGATCAGCAAGAAGACGCCGGTGAGCGCGATCTGCTTGCTGCTCCAGTGCGTCGGGACCGTGCGGACCCGGTGACGATGGGCGTAGGCGTTCGTCAGCAGCATCGGCAGATACAAGGTCAGGGCGACCGTGAGCACGGCCGGGGCGAGACGGTGTCCGTCCACCCAGACGAGGACGGCGAGGGCGAGTGAGATGCCGTACAGCTGCACGCTGGAGACGGCGGCGGTCGCCTCGTACCAGCGCAGGCGCTCCTGCTCGTCGCCGTACATGTCACCGTCGACGTCGAGGATCCAGTGGAACGTCCGGTCGAGGAGCGAAGGGGAGGTCGTGTTCATGTCCTCCAGCATGATGTCTAGTTGACTTGACGTCAAGTCCTCTTGACTCGGGGGCCGAAAATGGAAGGATGGTGACATGAAGGATCCGTTAGGTGGCGGAGAGTCACATTGGGGTGAGGCGGCGTCAAGAGTCGGACAGCATTGCGTTAAGCGCCTGGATTGAACCGGTATCCGCCTCTACCCTGTGGGGCGTCGATCACCCCGGGGGATGGAAACATCCACCGTTCCGTAGCCGGGGGAAAGGAATGAACGTGAACGACGGGTCATCGCAGGGGCTTCGGGGATCTTGTCGCTGGGTGGTCACGGGCCTGGTCGCCACGGCATTGGCCGGGGGAGGGTCGCTGATGGTGGCGACCACGTCGCAGGCGGTGCCGTCGACCTCAACTCTCTTGCTCAACGGAAAGTGCCTGGACAGCAACAAGCACGGTCAAGCGTACATCGTCGGCTGTAACGCCGGAAAATACCAGAAGTGGAAGTTCGAGAACCTCGGTGGTCGCGGCACCATTGTGAACGAGGCGACCGGACGCTGCTTGGACAGCAATCACGCGGGCGCTATCTATACCTTGAAATGCAATGGCGGATCCTTCCAGGATTGGAACGCCCCGAAGCCGGGCTCTTCTTTCCTTGTGAAGATCAATAATGTGGCCACCGGACGGAACCTGGGTCTCTCGTCCAAGGCGAAATTGTTGGCCAGCCCTGGGTCCAAATATTCCTGGTCGCTCGGGGACCTCGTCATCAACACCGGTACCCATCGCATCGTCGGCGTGGCCAACAAGTGCCTCGGGGCCGCTCGCGGTTCGACGACCGTCGGAACCGCGGCGGACCTGTACGGCTGCAACGGGGCGGCCACCCAGAAGTGGATCTTCGGCGGCGACCAGACGGTGAGGGCAGGCGGCAAGTGCCTTGAGGTGAAGGCGTCGACCGCCACCGGTGACGATCTGCCGGTACGGCTCAACACCTGCACGGGCTCGGCCGATCAGAAGTGGACCTACAAGTCGAGCTCCGACCTGGTCAACCCGACGCGGGACAAGTGCCTGGGTCTGCAGGGGAACTCCTCGGACGACTACACGGTCACGCAGCTGTCGACCTGCAACGGGTCGTCCGGTCAGAAGTGGAAACTCACCTGACCCACAGCTGATCGCCACGATGTGCTCGCGCCCGGTCGTCGTCGATCACCCACCGGAAGTGCCTCGCTGACGTCGATCTCGGGTGGCTTACCCACTGCCCGGGTCCGGTGGGATCAGTGTGCGCGGCTGGTGTCGCGATCGCGACACCAGAGGCACACGCTGATCCCACCCCCGATCCACGCGGCGCATCCTCTACCCGATCCGCGACCATTCAGCGCCGGGACCTGCCGCACGGACAGAGGCGGTTGCCTGACCGGTCTTTCAGCCGGATTCGGCGTCCTGCTGGTCGATCGCAACGGAATGGTCGCGGCCATCGGTACTACTGATGTTGAAATACTGTAGGACATACATGCGGCCGATTTCACAATCCGTGCGTATTGCGGCAGATAACTGTTCATGGAAAAGTGATCGATCGAAGATCATTACAAGTGGTGTCATGGATCATCGCCGCGATTCCCCCGCTTCGTTCGGGGTGTAAACCGATACCGACATCGGATCCTGTCTCGCCGCAATCAGTCGTTTCGGCTTCGGGGATTTGTGTGCTGTACCGGGGTGATTGGCCTGGTAGGCGGTAGGTGTTTCTGGGCCAACTGTGCCTCGTCATTCGCGGTTGATTCGTTGCGGGTGTTCATGTTCACGAGAATCGTGAATCACACGGTGGATCGGAGGAAATTGTGTCAAGAACAAGGGTACTTCTGGTAACTCTCGCGTTGACTCTGTCGCTTTCACTCACCGGGGCGGAGGCTCGGGCTGCAGGGGCGAATGTTCAAGACCAGTCGCGAGTGGCTCGGATGCGTGTCGTTTCCTACGGGCATGGCGGAACCGATGGTCATTCGTTTCTTTTGATCAACAACATCGACACTCTTCCACATTCACTGGTTGGAATGACGGTTGCAGTCGGAGGAGAGGTCTCCGTAGGAACCTGGGGGAACAAGCCGGACGGCAAAGGTGTGTACTTCAACCTTGAGCGTCACTTCGGCCCTGGCGCATACCCTGGACGCGTCTCATTGGAGATGAACTTGACGTCGGAGCAGCTTTCTACTGTATCGAAGCGCATAGTGGACAACAATTCGTGGGCCTTGGCGAACAACTGTTCTTCATTTGCGACAAAGGTCTGGAACTCGGTGGCCACCGTGAAGGTGAAAGCGGGGACCCCGAATACTCCCGCAAAGCTGACCGGTAACATCAAGACCCATGCCGGATGGGTTACGAACACCGGGTTCTCCGCGTTGAACGACGACAGCCAGGTGTTTGCGCTGGAAGGCAAAGGCTCACGCAAGAATGTGAGCTCTGGTACGCTGACGAGCGGTAGTACGAGTGCATAGCTGTATCATCACTACACTAGGTGGCTGGCATGGCGTTCCACTGGTGGTCCATTCCTGGATTCGTTCTCCTGGTCGTTCTGGGACTGTTCTTCACGATGCGGGCAGGTCGAGGACTGTCTCGATCGGCCCGTGCTGTGATCTTTGGGGTCGAGGCAATCCTCCTCGGAATCCTGAGCTTTTTTGCCTGGTGGACGAATCAAGGTAATGAGAACTACTACGGGAATCTGCTCTTTCTTTACTCCATTGGATTCCTGATAGTGATTGTTGCGGTGATGATTGTGATCGAGTTGGTCCTCGTAGCGAAGGCTCGGGCTCATGCGAATCGTTGAGCCGCACGGTGTGCACTTCACCCGGATTAACATCGTCGATAATCAGGTTGATCTTGAGGCTTCGTTCAGCACATCTGGCACGCGGTGTCTCTGGGTCCGATCGAAGATTATCGACGGGGATCTCTTGCTGTGGGTGTGGGGTTCCTCCGTGTTTGGAGGACATAGTGTGCGGTTCTGCCGACGCCTAGACCTTGACACTGTGGGCGTGGACCGGATCGTCCTCTGCGGAAGCACCCCGACGTCGAGTCGCACGCTCTGGTTCCGGGGGGACCGGAGGTGACTCACCGGATGATTGTGTCGTGGGCGGTCAAAGGTGCGTCCATCGTTCTGGTTCTTGTTCTGATGGCGCTCGTGCTTCTGTACGGTCTCCAACGCTCGTTGGTGTATTACCTCGACCGGACGCCTGCGGGCACGGTGGCTGATCGGATTCCCGGGGCCGAGGACGTCGTCCTCCACGCGATGAGCGGCCTTGATCTTGAAGCATGGATGCTGAAGCCCTCGGGCACCGACCGACGTCAGGCAGTCCTGTACTGCCCGGGTAATGCCGGCAATCGACTCGATCGACTCAAGGTCGGATTGGCCCTTGCGTCAAGGGGGTTCACGGTGCTCCTGCTCGACTATCCCGGCGCGGGCGGGAATCCCGGGTCACCAACAGAGGGGAGCTTGGTGGCTGGTGCTCGGGCAGGTGCGGCCTATCTTAAGAACCGCGGTTTCGACAGCAAGCGCCTGATCTACGTGGGTGAATCCGTCGGGACTGGAGTCGCCGCCGAGCTCGCCGCACTGGACCCCCCAGCTGGCGTATTGCTGAGGTCGCCGTTCACATCCCTCGATGATGTGGTCACCGAATCGTATCCCTTCATACCGGCGAGAGTACTTTTGAGAGATCATTTCGATAGCTCAAGGTACCTGAGCGGCAGTGACGTTCCGGTTCGTATTCTGTGCGGAAGTGCCGATGACATTGTTTCTCCACGCTTGTCGATCCAATTGTCTCGTCAGGTGGGTCATCTGCAGGGTCTCGTCGTGATTCCGGATGCCGGACACAATGATGAAATCTGGTTCGGATCCCGATTGGCTGACGAGGTAACCGTCCTGGCGGACAGCGTCGACGGCCCATAGCTCATCGATGACCGGTTGGCTTGGCGAGGGCCAGGGGCGACTGAAACCGACCGCGAATTTGGGTACTGCTTTGGATGACAGAATCTTGGGGGCGTTCATCCTCTTCTCCGAAGCCGATCGTTCGGTATCGGTGGAGAGGAGTCGGACACAGCGTAAGTGATCCGGTGCGAGCCGGTGGGATCGGGCGACACTCGTGGACCACCTGGTTGGTGTCCGCGACGTGTTCGAGCGCGTCGCAACGGGCCACGTCGTCGAACGTGCTGCCAGGGAGCCGCAGGCGCTCGCCGTTCCAGGTCAGACAGGTGATGTCCAGCCGGGAGCTCTCGGCGTGGGCCTTCGACGCGTCCGACGTCGAGGCGGGGGTGCCGAACTCACCGATGTCGTCGTCCCACCAGGAGTTCGCCAGGGTGTCGTAGAACGCGTTGTCCATCGCTCAACATGTACCCGTTCCTCTGGTTGTCCAGCAGCGCTCGGCCCGTCCTCTGCGACCGCTGAAATCGAACGCGTGACGGTTGGTCCTCCGTGACGAGGCGCTGCACAGCGACGTCGGCACGGAGGACTGACCTGTCAACAGTGACCTGACCTATCGCTCGTGACCTAACCGGTCGGAGCGAAGGTGCGGGTGGGTCGGCACCACCTCTCAGCCCGTGTACCAGACGACGCAGCGAGCCGCGCTCGACACATAGTTCTTGCAGGTGGCCGTCTGGGTGTCGCTGATCTTCGTCCAGTTGCCCTGCTGAACCAGAAGGCTCTTCCCGTCGATCTCCAGATAGTAGGGCCGGTCATTGAAGGTGAAGGCATCGATGTCGGTGCCGGTGAAGTTGCCGCCTCGGGAGGAGTGCGGGCCGAGGTAGCGCTGCCAGCATTTCCAAATGCCCGGGTCAGATGCCGAACCACCGCTTCTGTTCCATACGTCGCATCTGTCCGTGGCATCGGCGCTGTTCAATCCGACGGTCGTGTACATCCCGAAGTCGGACTGGTTGTCGACCTTGCCGCAGACAACACCACCCGCGCACCCCGCGGCATGTGCGGGCCCGGCTGACACGACAACGGAACCGGAGGCGATCAGGGCTGCCACGACCAGCACCCGTGATGCACGGCGTCGGATACTGCTGAGAACTGGCATGGACACTCCTTGGCTGTGAGGACCGCGAACGAATTGGCTGAGATCCTTCCGAGGCGGGTGAGAGATCGTCAAGCGCTGCGGCGCAGAACGGGACGGTGAGACAACAAGGGGCTTGCTACCTGCAACGATGCCAGCAGATGGGACGTGTCCATTCCGGGGGTGGGCGTGGCTCGCGCCGTTTTGGGTGGATCGCGTGACGCTCCTTCGTCGAGGGCGCCGAGGGAGCCGAGGGAGCCGAGGGAGCGGCCCGAGGGCCGGGTGGGAGGCACGGCGGACGTGGAGAAGTCCGGATTCTCGATCAAGAAGTGACCCGGGGCCACCTCGGTGGTCCCGGGTGCGGCGGCGCTCAGGGGGTCTCGGCACCGCCGTGGGAGGCCAGGCCGAGGACGGCCGACCGCGTCGGGCGCCGGTCGATCTCCATCCACCGGCCCACACCCTCCAGTTCGGAGAACCCGCACCGGCGGTACACCTCCTGGGCGTCCGCCGTGGCGAGGACGAACCTCGTCACGCCCAGCGCCGACAGGTCCGAGACGATCTTCTCGACCATCCACGTCCCCAGACCGCGGCCGCGGTGCGCCTTGTCGACGAACACGTCGGCGATCCAGGCGAACGTCGCCTCGTCGGTGACGGCGCGGGCGAAGGCACACTGCTCACCGTCGGCAAGCACCGAGTAGGCCCGTGAGGTTGTGATCGTCCGTTCGACGACGTCACGCTCGCGCCCGACCGCCCAGTACGACTCTTCGGACAACCACCGGTGCACCGTGTCGATGTCGACATCCCCCGGGTCGTCGCTCAACACGTACCCGTTCCGCTGGTTGTCCATCAGTGTTCCGCCCGTCCTCTCCGGCTGCTGTCCCGTGCCCTCCGATCCTCCCGCACCCGGTGAAGCGGGTCAGGTCGTTATCCGGCGAAGCGGGTGAGGAGTCAGGTCGAGGCCCGGCGTTGCGACCGTGTGCGCACCGCGGCCTGGTAGGCGGTCGCCGCGGAGGGATGGGCCCCGGGGGCGGGCCACCAGCGGGCGCGGGCGAGGGTGAAGGGGTACCACCTCCGGTCCGGGCCGAGCCGCAGACGGATCCCCGCCGTGACGTCGACGATCTCGCCGGCGCCGAGGGTGAGATCGTCGGACGCGAACGCCCGCCGTCCGCGGACCTCCTCCGCCGCCGCCTCGAGATCCTCGGCGTCGCACGGTGTGCCCGCGAGGGCCGCGGCGACGCCGTCGTCGCCACCGTGCCGGTGAGCGAGCACGAGTCGTCGCAGGTCGTCCTCCGGGATGCCGGTGAGCCTCTCCGCCGCGGCGACGTGTCGTGCCCCGGCCGGGGTGGCGAGCATCCGGACGGCGTCGACGAGGGGATCTCCGGCCGTGGCGGGACCGCCCGCGAGAAGGGCGGTGGCGCGTTCGGCGGCGTCCGAGACGAGAAGGCCGAGCTGCTCGGGGCCGGGGACGCCGGACGGCGTGGGCCAGGTCGCCCAGGCGTTCGCGTCTGGGAGGTCAGAGCGAGCCGCCCGGTCCGTGTCGTCGGTGGCCATCAGAACTCCTCCTCGCCGGGCTCGGCCCCCGGACCGGTTCCGAGGGACACGAGGTCGGACAACTCGTCGTCGGACAGTTCGGTCAAGGCCGTACCGCCCGTCCCGAGCACCGCCTCGGTCAGCTCCCGCTTGCGGGCGAGGAGGTCGGCGATGCGGTCCTCGACGGTGCCTTCGGCGATCAGGTGGTGGACCTCGACGAGACCCCGGCGTCCGAGCCGGTGGGCCCGGTCGGTCGCCTGGTCCTCGACGGCGGGGTTCCACGGCCGGTCGACGTGGATCACGTGGCCGGCGCGGGTGAGGTTGAGCCCGGTCCCGGCGGCGCGGACGGACAGGATCAAGGCGTCGCCGTCCCCGGACTGGAACCGGTCGACCATCTGCTGCCGCGCCGCCAGCGGCACCCCGCCGTGGAGGAACTCCGCGCGGATGCCCCGGGCCGCGAGATGCGCGCGGACGAGGTGCCCCATGGTGACGTATCCGGTGAAGATCAGGGCCGCGTCGTCGGAGAGGACGACGGCCTCCATCAGGTCGTCGAGGGCGCCGAGCTTGCCGGACCGGGCAGCCTGCCGGTCGGCGTCCCAGTCCTCCGGGGACTCCCGCAGATAGTGGGCCGGGGAGTTGCAGATCTGGCGCAGGGACTGCACCAGGCGCAGCACCTGACCGCGCCGGTCAGGACCGCCGCTTGTCGCGATCCGCCGCAGGGCCTGGTCGGTGGCGGCGCGGTAGAGGGACGCCTGCTCGCGGGAGAGACCGACATACCGGTTGTCGACCACCTTGTCGGGCAGCTCGGGGGCGACACCGGGGTCGCTCTTGCGCCGCCGCAGGACGAACGGGGCGATGAGCCGGGCGAGCCGCCCGGTGGCGACCGGTGCGGGCCCGGCTGCCTCCTGATCGGTTGTCTCCTGCTCGCAGGCACGTGCGTACCGGTCGCGGAACGCCGTCAGAGAGCCGAACAGCCCCGGATTGGTCCAGTCGAGGATCGCCCACAGCTCCGACAACGAGTTCTCGACCGGGGTTCCCGTCACCGCGACCCGCGCCGCCGGACGCAACAGCCGCAACGCGCGGGCGGCCCGGGACCGGTGGTTCTTCACCTGCTGTGCCTCGTCCGCCACGACGAGGTCCCAGGGGACGCCGGCGAGCCGCTCGGCGTCCCGCAGCAGCGTCCCGTAGGTGGTGACGACGACCTCCCCGTCGGCCAGGCCGTCGAGGGACCGGCCCGCCGCGTGGTAGCGGCGGACGACGACGCCCGGCGCGAACCGGGCGATCTCGCGTTCCCAGTTCGCGACCAGGGAGGCGGGGCAGACGACGAGCGTCGGCCCGGCGTCCCGGCGGAGCAGCCGGTAGGCGATGACGGTGACGGTCTTGCCGAGCCCCATGTCGTCGGCGAGCAGCGCGCCGAACCCCGCCGCCGTCACCCGGTCCAGCCAGTGGACGGCGACCTGCTGGTAGCCGCGCAGGGTCGCGGTCAGCCCCTCGGGCGGAGCGGCGTCGCCGCGCGGGCCGGATCCCGCGTCGCGCAGCGCGGTGACCAGGTCGGCCAGGCTCCCGGCCCCGGAGCAACTGAGGGTCCGTCCCCCGACGGTCACCTGGCCGGTGAGCGCCGCGCCGAGGGCCTGCGACCCGGTGAGGCGTCCGGCGTGACGGTCACCGGCGATCCTTCGGGTCTCGGCGTCGAGGACGACCCAGCGCCCGCGCAGACGCAGGACACCGTCGACGGCGTCGGCCGCGGCCTGTACCTCCTCGTCCGTCAGCGGCTCGTCGTCGAGGCTGAGCTGCCAGGCGAGGTCCGCGACGCCGGTGGGGGAGAACCCGCCCGATCCGCCGGAGGACCCCAAGGAGACGACGACGCCCGCGGTCAACGTCGGCGCTCCCAGCAGATCGGCGTGCCACTCGGCCGTCACACCGAGCTCCGCGAGTCGTTCCCCGGCCGGGCCCAGCAGCTGGGAAGCGTCGGCTCCGCCGAGCGTCCCGTCGCGCCGGACCTGCTCCAGGGGCGGCCAGGCGCGGCAGGCCCGGCGCAGCAGGCGTTGCTCCGCACGGTTCGGAACCGCTCCCGTCGGGAAGAGCAGAGACGCGTGGAGCGGCAGGCCGACGTCGTCCGGCGGGCACAGGCGGATCACCAGCCGGGCCGGGGAGGCGCCCTCCGGCGTCCCGGCGGCCTCGGCGGCCTCGGCGGCGCTGTCCGCCCATTCGGTCACCTCGGCGGTGAGGGGGCGGGGAGCGCCCGCGTACGGCAGATCCCCGATCACGAGCGAGGCCCCGGGCGGGCGCAGCACCGTGTCCGCCACGGCGTCGAGAATCCCCTCCACTGCCGGATCCGGAGGGCCGGAGGGCGCGACGCGCCAGCGGTCCCGGCCGTCGGCGTCCACGGCCGGGTGGACGCGCCGCGCGGCGATCGCCTCCAGTGCGGTCCGGGTGGCGAAGGCCCACCGTCGTGCCGAGGGGTGGACCGGGCCGTCGACGGCGAGCGGGTCGAGGGCGAGCAGCAGGGGCAGCGCTGTCCGGAGTCCGAGCTCGCACCCGGTCAGGGACTCAGGCAGCGGGCCCTCGATCCGCAGTCCCCGGTCGGTGACGCCGAGGGGGCATCCCGCGCGCATCAGCCGGGCGAAGATCCCCTCGGGGGTCCGGGACTGTTCGCGCCGGGCGCGGGCGAGACGGTCCAGATGAGCGAGTTCCGCGGCGAGTACCTGGTCGAGCAGGACGGCGGCCGCGGCGGCCTTCGCGTCGTTCTTGCTCGTGGCCTCGCCGGTCCCCGTGCAGGTGCCCGCGGCGTGGACGCACCGGGCGGCACACGTGAAGACGGGCCGGTGCGCCGGTCCCGTCGCCTCGTGCGTGAAGGTCAGGTCGGTGATGACGCCGATCTGCGCGCGTTCGTTGAGGAGAGCGACCGGATGGCCGTCGGGAGCGGGCCCCCCGGACACGCCGTCACCGGTCACGGACGGCGCGAGGTCCCTGACGAGGGCCAGGGCGGCGGAGGCGCGGGCGGCCCGGGTCCCGGCGGCGACGGCGGGTTCCCCGACGACCGGTCCGTCCGGTGTCGTGACGACCGCGACCGCCGTGCCCTCGGCCGGCTCGACGTAGCAGGCCGGGGACCACGACCGGGCCTGGGTCCGCATCGACAGGACCCCCGGCGCCTGGGCCGGGGCGGTGACGAGGGCGTCCCACGCCGCGGCGCGCTGGGCCCGCCAGCCGTGCGGCGGGGCCTCGAAGAGCAGCAGGTAGAGGGAACGTGCCGTCAGGCGTCCGGCGCGGTGGCGGGCGGCCAGATGGACGGCGAGCTCGGGGTCGGGCTCCGGCCGGCTGACCAGGTGGTCGAGCCAGGCCTCGACCTCGGCGGGGGTGGCCGAGGGCGCGTCGGCAGCCGGCTCCGTCGTCGGCCGGGTGAGCTCCGGGGCGTCGATCCCGGTCAGCCGGGTGAGCAGGGCGACCACGGCCTTCTGGGTCGCTCGCTTCTTGGTGCTGTCGTGGCAGGGCCCGCCGCGGACCGTCGTGCCGTCCCGGTCGAGTGACGCCTGCGCGGTGAACCCTCCCTCGACGGCGGACTCGCTCACCTTCAGGGGCGTCCCTCCGCTCCTCTGGGTCTCCAGGTGCACGATCTCGACGGCGAGGTGCGGTCGCCGGGCGACGGCGTCCATCGCGGAGTGCCTCGCGGCATGCCACACGGTGTCCCGTGCGACGAAGAGCACCTGGTGCAGCTCCCGCGCCGCCGCCCCGGTCCCGACGCGGGCTCTGGTCTCGGCGATCAGCGCCGTGTTCGTCGCGCCGTCGCCGCAGGCGCACTTGAGGACGGCGAAGAACTCCTCGGCGTCCAGGCTCGCGAAGTCCGTCGACGGATCGGCGATCAGAGCACGCACCGAGCGCTGGGCGCGTGCCTTCTCGGGGTCTCTCCCCGGGCCGGGGCGACTGCTCCGTGACAGGCGCGGCGGCGACGGCGGCCCCGGCGTCCGCCGGACGCGAGCCAGATCGGCGGGCGACGGCGGCTGGGGGGAAGGCGCTGACACCAGTCCTGTTTATCGTGGTCGGTCCCCGCCCTGCGACCTTTCCGGTCAGCTCGTCCACCGCACCGTTACGGTGAACCGGCAGAAGCCGTCGGCAGCAGGGAGAGAGGCAGTGACCACGGGAGAGATCACGGGAGTGACCGTCAGGGAGGCGGGCGAGGGGGACTGGCCGGCCGTCGCGGAGATCGTCAATCACTACATCGCCGTCTCGACGGTGAACTTCCGCACCGCACCCCAGACGGCGGGTGAGTGGGAGAACCACTGGGCGCGCCACCACGAGAGTCATCCCTGGCTGGTCGCGGTCGGCGAACGGGCGACCGGGGACGCCGGGGAAGCGGCCGGTGGACCGCCCGACGGGTGCGCCGGCGGAATACAGGTGCTCGGCATCGCCTACGCCGGACCGTGGAGCGAACGTAACGCCTACGACTGGTGCACCGAGGTGTCCGTCTACGTCCGGCACGGGGCCCAGGGACGCCGGGTCGGTCAGGCGTTGTACCGGCGGCTTCTCGCCGCCGTGGACGCGCAGGGATTCCGTACCCAGATCGCGGTGATCGGGCTTCCGAACGACGCGAGCGTCGGGTTCCACGAGTCGTTCGGCTTCCGCCGCGCCGGAACCCTGGCCGCCGTCGGCTTCAAGCACGACACCTGGTGCGACGTCGGCTACTGGCAGCGCACCCCGGTCCCGTCACCTGAGGCTCCCGGTCCGCTGCTGCCGTGCTCCGCCGTCCTCGGTGACTGACGGAGACTCTCCTTCAGCGTTGTGATCATGTCCAGGGTGTCCTCGACGCTGAGGGCCCGGTTCCGCAGGTCGTCCCAGGTACGGGCGTAGACGGCGACCTCGGCCGGTTTGGTGAGGTACATGGCGCCGGTGAGGGAGTCCACGTAGGCCAGCGGCGGCTCCAGCGGCTCGCCGCCGAGCGGGTTCGGCGGGAAGCGCAGAAGGGAGAAGGGGGTCCCTCCGTGGATCCCCGCGCTCCACGGCAGGACCTGCACGACGACGTTCGCCCGCAGGGTGACGTCCAGCAGGTGCTGGAGCTGATCGCCCGCCAGGTCACCGGCGGCGGTCACACGGTGCAGGGACGCCTCGGAGACCACGACCTCCAGGCGGGGCGCCCGCGGACGGGTGAGCAGTGACTGTCGCTCCATCCGGACCTCGATGCGGCGCCGGATCTCGGACTCCTCCAGGAGGCCGGCGGGGATCCGTGCGATCGCCTCGGCGTAGGCGGGTGTCTGGAGCAGCCCGGGAAGCAGCTCCGACTCGTACTGGCAGATGGTCTCCGCGGCGTCCTCCAGGGAGACGTACAGCCCGAACCAGCTCGGGAGCTCCGTCTCGGTGTAGTCGTGCCACCAGGACTTGCGCCGGCCGTTACGCGTCTCGGCGGCCAGGGCGAGCAGGATGTCGCGATCCGTGTCGTCGGCCCGGTAGAGGTCGAGCATCTGCCGGACGTCGACCTCCCGGAAGCGAACGCCCTCCCCACCTTCCTCGATGCGGCTGATCGTGGCCCTCGATCGTTCCAGTCGCCGGGCGGCCTCCTCCTGGGTCAGGCCAGCGCCCCGGCGCAGGGCGGTGAACCGCCGGCCGATGTGCCGGCGGACCAGGGCCGATCCCACGGCGTCCGTCATGCCTGGCTCCTTGTCATGGGTGCGTGTGTCAGGTAGAGCGACCGGTAACAGGGCGGTTCGGCTCGTGACGACTTCGGTCAGTATGAACCGGGCGGTGCTGTTCTGGACAGAAGAATTTGGGCGGTATCAAAGAAGGCAGTGCGTCTTCTGGGCGTTCGAAGCCGGACCGGTGATCACGGCAAGATCTCCGCCGGAGATCGGGTTGGGGAACCGGTTGCCATGGTGACGCTAAGGTCACGGTTCATGACTGATCCGGGTATCCTCCGAACCCGCAGGGGGCGCCTTCTCGTGGCCGCCGCCGTGGCCGTCGTGCTGGCAGCCTCCGCGCTCACGGGCCTCTACCTGCGCTCGCGGGGCCGGTCCGAGGCGGAGAGCCCCGCCGTCCCGTCCCCCACCACGACTCCCGAGCCCAGCCTGACGGCGTCGTGCCACCCCGAGGGGACCGGACCGGAGCGGCTGGACACCCACTTCACCGCGGACGACGGCGCGGGGACGACGGTGCGTTACAGCATCAGCCTGCCGGACGACTACTACTCCGCGTGCAAGAAGTACCCGGTCCTCTACGCCCTGCACGGCAAGACCCAGAACAACGTGGGCTTCCTCGACCAGGCCCTGTCGCTGCGCAAGGCGATGGCCGCAGGCGTCCTGGATCAGTCGATCATCGTGACGCCGGACAGCTACTCGACGGGCCGCTGGGAGAACCGTGACACCGGCCCGGCCGAGGACAACTTCATCAAACAGCTCATCCCGCACATCGAGGCGAAGTACCGCGTCAAGCCCGGCCCGTCGTACCGGCTGCTGGTCGGCTTCTCGATGGGTGGCCACGGCGCCTTCCGGTTCGGTCTGAAGTACCCGCAGCTGTTCGCCGCCTGCTGGTCCGTGGACGGCGCCATGGCCGACCCGGAGGACTACGCCCCGTTCGTCGAGGGCAAGAGCTCCGGCGATTTCCGGATCCTCAGCGTCGGCGGCCAGTTGAACGGTCAGCGCGTCGAGAGGCTCGTCGAGGCGCTCAAGGAGCGCGGGGTCGAGATCCCGTACTCCTACCAGGACCTCGAGCACGAGTTCGTCACCTTCATCGACGCGGACGAGAAAGCGGGCTGGCCGGCGATGAAATACCTCCAGAAAGGCCTGGGCCGCACCCCGTAGACGATCGGTTCCACGGGGTCCCTGAACCGCGTGGACGACGCCGAGGTCCGTCGAGGTGCGTGCCCGAAACACTACCGAATGTGGTTTTCGATAACTAGGGTGAGGGAGCAGCCCGATCCTCGGAGCGGGCGGATCAGCCTTCGAAAGGTGAACTCCGTGACCCGACCGCTCTACCTGCGCCCACGCATCGTGGGCCCGCTGGAGGACCTGCTCCGGGACGGGCCTCTCCTGCATGACCTGGTGCGGGCCCTCGGCTCCCCGCTCAACCTCGTGATCCCGGACCGCCTGCCGCACAACCTGGAGCACTTCCGTGAGGTCTACCGGCGGCGGCGGTTGTCGGGAGAGATCTTCTTCGCCCACAAGGCGAACCGTTCCGCCGCGTTTCCCCGGCTGCTGGCGGCCGGGACCGGTGCGGGGGCCGCCAGGATCGACGTCGCGAGCCTGGCCGAACTGCAGACCGCCCTCGGATCGGGGTTCGAACCGGCCCGCATCCTGGTCACCGGGCCCAAGACCCCCGAGTTGCTGTGGCTGGCCGCTCGGTGCGGCACCACCGTCCAGGTCGACGGGATCGCCGAACTGCTCGGGCTCGTCGACGTCGTCCGGCGGCACGGCTTCCCGCGCAGCCGCGTGCTGCTGCGACTTTCCGGATTCGCGTCCACCGGCACGACGGTGATGAGCCGCCCCAGCCGCTTCGGCCTGGCGGCCGAGGAGGCCGACGCCGCGATCGACGTGTTTCTCACCCACCCCGACACCGTGGATCTCCTCGGCGTCGGCTTCCACCTCGACACCGTCGGCGTCAGGGAGAAGGCCGTCGCTCTGGAGAGCTGCCTGCACGTCGTCGCCACGTGCCTCGGACGGGGCCTCTCCCCGCGCGTCGTCGACATCGGAGGCGGATTCGGCGTCAGTTATCTCGCCCACGCCGACGACTGGCACGCCTGGACGTCGGAGCTGACGCAGGCCGTCCTGGGCCGCAGACCCCCGATGACCTGGGACGGGCACGGGTACGGGCTGCGCGACGACGGGGGAACCCTGCGAGGAACACTCGGGCTCTACCCCGCGCACCGGCCGGTGTCCGGCCCCGCCTACCTCGACGCCATCCTCTCCGCCCCGGCACCGTCGTTCGACGGCCAGCCCCTCGCCACCGTGCTGCGGGAACTACTGCTGCACCTGTGGATCGAGCCGGGCCGTGCCCTGCTGGACCAGTGCGGCGCGGTTCTGGCGCGGGTACTTGAGGTCCGCCCCCGGCCCGGCGGCCACCACGTCGTCCGGCTCGACCTCAACGCCGGCGACGTCAGCCTCGAAGAACACGGCGTCCTCCTCGATCCCCTGCTCCTGCGCCGCCCCGATGCGGACCGTGCCGGCCACCCGGACCGTGCCGGCCACCCGGACCGCCACGGGCGGGCCACGCCGCCGGACGGACCGCAAGGGGTCTACCTGCTCGGGAACCTGTGTCTCGAGGCCGATCTCATCACCCGCCGCCTGGTGTACCTGCCCGGGCTGCCCGAGACCGGGGACCTGCTGGCCTTCCCCAACACAGCCGGCTACGTCATGGACTTCCACGCGGACCACGCCATCGGCCAGCCGATCGCACGGACGGTCGCAGCCTGGCCGGGGGACGGCCGGTGGCACTGGTGTCTCGACGAGCAGTACTGGCCGCTCGGCCTCCCCACCGGCGAGGCGGTCGCCGGCGAGGCGGTCGCCGGTGACCGGGCGGCTGACACGCTCGCGGAGGGGACGCGGGCATGAGGTACGACGACATCACCCACGCGATCGGCAACACCCCGCTCGTCCGGATCGACCCGGCGGTTCACGGCCTGGAACACATCGACCTCTACGCCAAGCTGGAACTGCTCAACCCGTTCGGGTCGGTGAAGGACCGGACCGCCTGGGCGATGGCCGCCCCGCACCTGGACCGGGCGCGGGCCGACGGCGCCACCGTCGTGGAACTGTCGAGCGGCAACACGGCCAAGGCGCTCGCCGTCATCGCGGGCATGCACGGGTTGCCCTTCCGCAGCGTCACCAACCGGATGAAGGTTCCGGAGATCAAGGACCTGTTGTTGCTCCTGGGGGCCCGGATCGACGAGCTCCCCGGTCAGGGGGAGTGCCTCGACCCCGGCGACACCGAGGATCCCCTGACCCGCATGTACCGCACCGTGTCCGCCTCGGCGGACGCGATCCTGCACACGGACCAGTACTTCAACCCGGACAACGTCGGGGCTCACGCCACCGGCACGGGTCCTGAGATCATCAAGGATCTGGACGGCGACGTCCCCGGGCACTTCATCGCCGCGGTCGGGACGGCCGGCTCGTCGACCGGAGTGGCCCGGGCACTGCGCGCCCGTGACGCGAGGGTCGACGTCACCGGGCTGGTGGCGGATAAATCGGACTTCATCCCCGGGATCCGGACGATCGACGAGGTCCACGAGGTCGGGCTGTTCGACCCGGAAACCTACGACCGCATCGAGCCGGTCACCTCCTTGGAAGCGATCGACGGGATGCTCGTGCTGCTGCGCCGGTGCGGGATCCTCGCCGGGCCGACGGGTGGAGCGGCCTACTTCGGTGCGGTCCGCCACCTCCGCACGGTCGACGAGGGCTTGCGCGCGACCGCCGCCGCGGGCCGACCCGTCGCACGCCGGCGGGCCGTCTTCATCGTCTGTGACCGGGTGGAGTCCTACCTGAGTTACGTGCGCGAGCGGCGGCCCGACCTCTTGAACCGGCCCCCTCGCCCCCACTCGGTCCGAACGGTCACCGACGAGGAGGTGGCGGGCGCGCGGACGTTGGACGTCGAGGCCGCCCGGCCCTGGCTGGCGGCGACGGGGGCCCTGATCGTCGACCTGCGGGGGCCGTTCGCGTACGCCACCGCCCACCTCGAAGGATCGATCAACATCGCCGACGAGCTGTTCGACGAGATGGTGCGCGGGGGACTGCCGTTCCCGCCGACGCGTCCGTTGCTGCTCGCCTGCCCGGTCGGAGAGCGGTCCCGGCGGTACGCGGCCCTTCTGGCCCGGATGGGACACCAGGACGTCGCCAGTCTCGACGGCGGGATCGTCGCGTGGCGGGACGCCGGCGCCCCTCTGGTCCGGCGGTCGTGATGACACGTCCGGACGGCGTCCTGTCCGAGCTCGCCGCGTGGCAGGCCGCCGTCCGTGACCAGTTCCCCATCCTCTCCGGTGCTCCGGGCAGTTACCTCGACAGCGCCGCGACCGCGCAGAAGCCCCGCGCGGTGCTCGACGCCGTCCAGGAGTACCTGACGACAGGCAACGCCAACGCCGGTCGCGGCTCCTACCCCTGGGCCGGGCGCACGACCGCCCTGGTGGACCGCTGCCGGCGCAGGATCAAGGGTTTTCTCGACGATCCGGAACCAGACCGCTCCGTCGTCCACGTCGTCGGCGGGACGACCGCCGCGCTGCGCACCCTCGCCCTCGACTGGCTCGTCGACCACCTGACCGACGGCGACGAGATCGTCGTCCCGTTCGCCGACCACGAGGCCAATGTCAGCCCGTGGCGGGAGGCGCGCGACGTCCTGGCCCGCCGCGGCGTCCGGATCGAGGTCGTGGCGATGCCCTACGAGCCCTCCGGCGACTACGACCTCGCCGCGCTGGCCGCTCTGGTGTCGCCGCGCACCCGGTTCGTGGCGGTGACGCACGTGCATCACGTGTTCGGGGTGGACATGAACATCCATCGCCTCCGCGACGTGATCGGTCCGGAACCCGTCGTGTGTCTCGACGCGGCGCAGAGCCTCGGGCACCTTCCCGTCTCGGTGCGCCGTCTCGACGTGGACTTCCTGGCCTTCTCGGGACACAAGGCGATGGCCCTGCCCGGTGTCGGCGTCCTGTGGGCCCGCAACACGCGCGGACGGCGCTACGCGCCGCGTGGCTGGGAGGGCAGCCCGAACACGACAGGCCTCGTCAGCCTGGAGGCGGCCCTGGACTGGTTCGAGGAGACCGGCGTCGAACGGATCGCCCTCTGGACGAGGGCCCTCGGCGCCCGCCTGACCGCCGCGCTCGACACACTCGACGCCTACCGGGTCCTCGGCTGCCAGGACAGCCTCGCCGCGGGGTCCACCGTCCAGCGCCGGCAGGGCATCGTGACGTTCCGTCACCGCGGGATCCCGGCCGCCGACCTTGGGTTCGTACTCTCGGAGCACGGCTTCATGGTGCGGGCGAACAGCCACTGCCAGGCCGGCGCGACACCGGGCGACGCCTCGGTCCGGGTGAGTCTGCATGTCTACAACACCGTCGAGGAGATCGACCGTCTCGTCGGGCTCCTCGCGGCGTTGAACGCGGAGTGCGGGTGACCGTGCTCGTCGCGGTCACCTTTGTCGCGATCGCCGTAGCGGCACCTTGGCGTCAGCGATGCTCCCCTGGTGAGCGGTCACGTGACGAGGCTCGTCGATCACGCGTCGGCGGAGCGCGTCTGGGCGCCGTCCTGTGGCTGGAGGAGGAGTCAGGCGCACCGGGAGCTGGCTGTCGGACCAGCGTCGTACGCTACGTGCCGATGCTCACACGAGGTGTAGAAGGCGCGTATCAGGGGGCACGGCGGGCGTTCCAGAATCCGATGCTCGCCCTGCTCCATCAGACGCACGCGCCGTTCGTGGTGACGATCCTGGCGATGGTCTTCACGGCGGAAAGGCCGAGGGTGGCCGTGGCGGACACCCACGCGGAGATCAACGACGCCCTCGGCCAGTTGCGGGCGGCGGGCTACGGCGACGAGGGCAACCATCCGCTGCCCGCCGGGAACGCGCGTGACCTGTGCAGACAGTGGGTGCAGGCCGGGTGGCTGGTGCGTCAGGTGTCCGACGACGACGTCGAGGTGTACCGGTTGTCCGCGTACGGGGTCGGCGCGCTCGAGGTCGCCGGGCGGGTGGGCGGGGTGCGCACGAAGGTGTCGGAGTCGAGGGTCAGGACGTTGCTGGAGGCGATCGAGCGGCTCGCCCAGCACGCTGATCCGGATGTGATGTCCCGGATCGCGCGCCTGCACGAGGAGATCCAGCTGAGGCAGAAGGAGGTCGCCCGGCTCGAACAGGGCGGCGCCGTCGAGACCGTCGATGACGAGCAGCTGCTCGAAGCGGCCGAGAACGTGCTCCACCTGGCGCGGGAGCTGCCCGCCGACTTCGCCCGCGTGGCGGAGTCGATCAAGGCTATCCAGCGTGACGTCGTCGCCGAGCTGCGGCACGACGTCCGGCCGACGGGCGAGGTGCTCCGCGAGTACCTCGCCCGGGGGCAGCAGATCCTCGACTCGACGCCGGAAGGCCGCGCGTTCGCGGGGGCGCTGCGCTTGATCGGTGATCCCGCACAGATCGATGACCTGTGGAATCAGCTGCGCACGGTACTCCGGCACCGGTTCACGAAGCTGCTGCCGGAACAGCAGCGGCGAGAGCTCACCGAGATCTCGCGGCGGATCGAGCAGGGCGTCAAGGACGTGCTGACGGCGCAGCGGCAGGCCTCCCACGTGATCACCACCCAGGTCCGCACCCACGATCCGATGCGCGACCGGCAGGTGGATGAGCTGCTGCGGGCTGTGATGTCCGGTTTCCACATGTGGATCCCCAGCTCCCGCCGTGGCGAGGTCATTGAGCCGATGCGCCGCCTCCCGGTCGCCGAGGTCGGGCATCTGCGGCAGCGGATGAGTGACCTGCGGCCGCCACAGCCGCCCGTGCCGTTGCCGGAGTGGGACGAGGACGAGGACACGGCGGCCGGGGACACCCGGGCCTGGGGCGGTCCCCGGTACGCCGAACTGCGCGCTCACCTGGCGGCGTGTTCGCAGGGTGCGGCGAGCGTGGACGTCGTGGCCGCGTTCCGGGAGGCGGCCCGGGACATCCGGCGGCCGGTCGACCTGCTCGGCCTGCTGGAGATCGCCCATGACACCGGGATGACCGAGACGGCGGAGGTCGCGGTGGTCGATACGATCCGACCTGACCTGACCCGGCGGCGGTTCGCCCTGGGCGGCGTGGTGATGACGGATCCGGCGAGGGCGGAGGGGCTCGGTGACGATGAGTGAGCCGCGCGGCTCCGACGACGGTTGGCCGGCTGACACGACGACCGGATTCATCGACCCGGTGTCGATGGAGGACGATCCCACCGAGTTGTTCGCCGGCGACGCGGGCACCCTGGACGCCGACGTCCGCCGGGTCCTCGTCCAGCTGCTGCGCCGCAAGTTCCTCCTCGCTGAGAAGAACCCCGCCCAGTGGCGCACGTTGCTGGAGAACCAGCAGATCATCGAATCGCGGATGCACGACCTGTTCATCCGCCTCGTGGTCGACCACGACCGGGGCGTCGCCTACAAGCAGCAGGTGCGCTCGGCGGAACTGGACGTTCCGATCCTCCTCAAGGACGACCCGTACACCCAGGCCGAGACCCTGGTGCTGGTGTACCTGAGGACCGTCTTCCAGCGGGAACGCGGCGCGGGGGAGACCTCGGCGCGGGTGGACATCGAGGAGCTGGAGCAGACCGTCCTCACCTATTTCGATCCGGACGACTACAACATCGCCCGCAGGCAACAGGAGGTCCGCAACGCGGTGCAACGCCTGGTCACCGAGGGCCTGCTCACGGAGGAGTCCGCGGGCCGCTACCGGATCACCGCGATGGTGGAGGTCGTGCTGAGCACCGCCAAACTCACCGAGCTGGAGCAGTGGCTGCGCAGGAAGAACGAGGCCGCGGTGTGAACATGATCGACACCTTGTTCGGCCTGATCCCGGCGGTGTCGCGAGGCCAGCAGTGGGTGGGGCGCGACCTGCAACTCGTCAACTGGGGCGGTTACGACGGGTACCACCACCTGCGGTTCGCGCCCGGCGCGACCTTGCTCAGCGGAGGCTCAGGCTCTGGCAAGTCGACGCTGATGGACTCCTACATCGCGTTGCTCATGCCCCACACGACCCCCTTCAACGGCGCCTCGAACGGCGGCGTGGTCGGCAGGCCCCGGGGAAAGGATCAGCGCAACATCCTCTCCTACGCCCGCGGCAAGCTCGACGAGTCCCGGACCGGCGGCGAGACGAAGGTGCGGGTCCTGCGCGGGGACGGCCGGGACACCTGGTCCGCCATCGCGATGACGTGGATCGACCACACCGGCGCCGAGTTCACCGCCCTCCGCGCCTGGTACGTCCCGTCGTCCGCGCGAACCCTCGACGACGTCACGGTGGTACGGGCCACCTGCGACCACGCCTACGCACTTCGCGCCCTCGAAGGTCCGGCCACGCGGAGGCTCGCTCGCGCCGTCGTCACGGCGACCGGCCTGACCTGCTATGACACCGACCGGGACTTCACCGCGCGGCTGCACACCACGCTCGGCATCGGCGCCGCGGGCGACGGGCACAAGGCGGTCGCCCTGCTGGGGCGGATCCAGGCCGGGCAGCAGATCACCACTGTCGACGCCCTGTACAAGACGATGGTCCTCGAGGAACCCTCCACCCTGGCCACGGCGGACGCCGCGGTCCAGCAGTTCGACGAGCTGTCGGGTACCCGGACCAGAATGATCATCGCCCGCCAGCAGGTGAAGGCCCTGACCCCGATCCGCGAGCACCGGCGCGCCATCGACGACGCGGTGGACCGGGCGCGGCTGATCGACGAGGTCGGATCGTTCACCGACGCCTCCTCCCCGGCCGCGTTGTGGCGGTACGGACGTCGCCTCGACCTGCTGCGCGCGGCCGAGAAGGACCTCGCCCAGCGGCTCCGCAAGGCCAAGAACGAACTGGCGGAGACCAGCGCCCTGGCCGAGGCGGCCGACGCGCAGCGTGAGGGGGTCGTCGAGACGCTCCGCGCGTCCGGCGGAGACCGCCTGGACACCGCGTTCCGGGAGATCCGCGACGCCGAGCGGCGGCTGGGCGACGTCCAGCGCTCACGGGAACGGCTGGACCGCGCGCTCGCCGCCGTCGACGCCACCGTCTCCACCCGCGAGGATTTCGCCGCCCTGGTCGAGACGGCTCATCGCTCCCTGACCGACCTCGACGCCAGGAAGACCGTCCAGAACCGGTTCGCCGACGCGATGGTGGAGAAGAAGGACGCCGACCGCGAGCTGGCGCGGTTGAACGCCGAGCACGCGGCGGTCAGGACACGCCGGGACAACATCCCGACCGAGCTGCACACCGCTCGCGCGATGCTGGCCGACGCCGCCGGGCTCACCCCGGCGGACCTCCCGTTCGTCGGAGAACTGATCGAGGTACGGACGGAGTTCGAGCCGTGGCGTGAGGCGTTCAACCTGGCGCTCGGCGGATTCTCCACCCGGATGCTCATCGACATCGGCCGGCTGCACGCGTTCCGTGAGGCGATCAACGGGGTGTCGACCGCCCGGCGGATCCAGTTCGAGGGGGTGCGCACGGGCCTGCGCGACGACGTCGGACTGGACGGCAGGACGCTCCCGGGCAGGCTCGACTACCGGCCGTCGCCGTTCACCGCCTGGTTGAAGAGCGAACTCGCCCGGCGGTTCGACTTCGTCTGCGTCGAGACGCCCAAGCTGCTGGGGCAGCATCCCCGGGCGCTCACGATCAGGGGCCAGACGTCGGAGGGCGGCCGGGGAGCCCACGGAGGCCACGGCCGGGCCAACATGCTCGGCTTCACGAACGGCAGGCTGCTCGCCGATCTCGAGGCCCGGATCGGCCGCGCGCGGGACCGTCTCGACGACGCCGACGTCTCGGTGGCGAAGGCCGAGGAGGACCTCAACTCGTTCGAAACCAGACGCGCGACGTACCAGACCGTGGCCGAACTGACCTGGGACCAGGTGGACGTCGAATCCGTCCTCGCCGAACGGGACCGCTGGAACGGTGTCGTCGACGAGATCCGCGCGGGGAATCCGCGGCTCGACGAGTTGCAGCGTCAAATGCACGAACTCAAGGCGCGGGTGACGCAGCTGACCGAGCGGGTCGGCCGGCAGAAGGTCACGGTGGAGGTGCTCGACCGGTCCTGGACGTCGACCGTCGACGAGGTGGACCGTGCCCAGTCCGCGCTCGACACGGCCGCGGAGCAAGGCGCCGACGTCCGCCGGGACCACCGGTCGTACCTGGAGTCGCTCTTCGCCACCGACCCGGCCACCGACCCGGCCATCGACCCGGCCGGTTCCGCCGGGGAGGGGATGCTCGCGGAGTTCGACGCGACGGTGAAGCACGCGACCGAGCGGATCCGCGCCGACCGGCAGTCCGCGACGGAGACGATCACTCGGTCGGGAAAGGCGCTGGCCGACACGTTCTCGACGTTCATCGAGCGATGGCCGAACCCGAACCTCGGCACCGACGCGGACGCCTCCTACCGCGACTTCGACCGTCTGCTCACCGACCTGGAGACCAACGGCCTGCACGAGCTGGAGACCGACTGGAGGGACAGCCTCCTCAAACTGTCCGGCAACGACCTGACCGGTCTGGACAGCGAACTCGCCTCCGCCGTCCGGGAGATCCGCGACCGGATCGACCCGGTCAACCGCATCCTCGCCGGGCTGCCGTTCGCCGACGACCAGCACCGGCTGCGCATCGATCCGCAGGAGAGCCATTCCGCCGTGCGCGCCCGTTTCCGCAAGGAACTGCGTGACGTTCGTGTCGTCATCGACCAGGCGGAGACGGACGACGCCCGGGAACGCGCCTATCACCGGATGGCCAAGGTGATCGACCGCATCCGGCGTACCGCCCCCGATTTCGCCGACCTCGTCGACGTCCGCAACCACGTCCGGATCAGCGCCGAGAAATGCGATCTCGACGGCCGGCACGTCGCCGTCTACGACCACATCGGCGAGAAATCCGGAGGTGAGTCCCAGGAACTCGTCGCATTCATCGTCGGGGCCGCGCTGCGTTACCAGCTGGGCGACGCGGGCGCGGACCGCCCCCGTTACGCCCCCGTCTTCCTCGACGAGGCGCTCATCAAGGCGGACGCGCACTTCACCGGCCGGGCGATCGGCGCCTGGCGCGGCCTCGGCTTCCAGCTGATCGTCGGCGCCCCGAATGACAAGCACAGCGCGATCGAACCGCACGTGGACGCCGAGTACCTGATCCTCAAGAACGACCAGGGCCGGTCGTGGGCGAAACCCCTGGTCGGGGTGCCGGAAGTCCTCACCCGGGGCTGAACCGCCAGCCTGGTCAGCTCAAGCGGTAGTTCTGTCCCTTCCAGAAGGACGTCGGGTCGGGGTTGTCGAGGACGGGGTCGTTGACGCTCTTCGACGCCAGGGCGTGACGGCCCGGCCGCATCTCGACGTGGGTGTGGGCGCTGCCGCTGGCCGAGACTCCGCGCCAGCCCTCGGTGGCGATCTGGTGGCCCCGGCTGATCTTCTGCCCGGTGCGCAGGTCCGACGCCGGGGCGGAGTGCAGGAAGATGACCGTCTTGTTGGTGCCGGGGTCGTAGATGGCGATGGTCGAGAGCCCGCCGCTGCCGTTCGCTCCCCGGACGACGTTGACGACCGTGCCGCCGACGAGGGCATGGACCGGTGAGCCGACTCTCCGGGCGAAGTCGATCCCCTCATGGCGGCCCGAGGTGGTGGAGTAGCCGTCGAACCGGCAGACGAGGCTCCCGCCGGTGGTTCCGTAGAGCGCGGCCGACAGACTCCGCGTGCTGCCGGGCTGCGTGCCGCCCTTCGTGGTGCCCAACCTGTGGGAGGCGTTCTCGTTCTTGAGGGCGGCGTCGAGGTTCGCCGAGGATCCGGCGGGGATCGTCTGGCTCCTGCCGGTGAAGCCGGTGTTGAAGTAGATCGTCACGGGTGTGGAGGTTCTGTTCCTGGCCGACGCCGCGTGGTTCTTCACGCACAGTCCTTTGCCGGCTTCTTTCCCCCTGAACTCGTAGCACGACGGCTGCGTCGTCCCGTAGTCGGCCAGGGAACCGGTGAAGTCCGACACCGCCCCCTGCTGATTGCTGTTGTAGAAAAGACAGAACTCGCCCGCTTCGCAGACACCGTTCCTGGCGGACGCCGGGGCGGACCAGGCGGTGACGGCGGAGACGGTGAGAAACGCGATGGCGGTGGCACCGACGATGACGGTCTTCTTCAAGCTCATGGATGGCTCCTTTTTTCGGTTCGTGGTCACGGATCGCCCGCGGGTTCAGGGGCGGGGAATGACGGCCAGAGGATGGCGGCGGTACTGCTCCCAGGTCCGTAGGCGAATCCGGGGGCCGTCGTCCGGGCCGCGGTTCGCCAGGCCGCCCAGGCCGAGGCAGTAGTCGCCGGTCTGGTGCTGGGCCTGGGTGGAAAGGTCGGGGTCGCTGATCGCGACGGCGTGGAGGTGCCAGGGCCACGCGCCCTGCCGGGGGGAGCGGAGCCATGCCGCGAAACCGACCTCGCGAAGAGCGCGGACGGCGGCGGTACGGGTACTGGTACTCAGGCCGGCGACCGAGAGGTCGATGGCGCCGCCGCCGTCGTGCGTGCCGGCCGAGGTGGGATCCCCGCCGGGGTTGTAGGAGCCCTGCAGGACGACCAGGCGGCGGCCGAGCAGCCGCTCGGCCTCGGCGAGCATCGCCAGGGTGCGCGTGGTGACGACGTGCCCGTCACGGGAGGTCCGGGCGCCGGGGACGACGGTGCGGATCACCCGGTACCGGCCAGCGCCGAGCCTGGTCAGCGAGGTCGCGCCGGGCAGCCCGTTCGCGTCCGTCCCGGTGTACCCGAGGGAACGCTGGTAGGCCGCATAGGCGGTGATCGTCTGGGTGCCGAAGTAGCCGTCGGCCCAGCGCGCGTCCAGCAGGTGCCGGGCCCCGAGCGCCCGTTCGACGGCCAGCACCGAGGCCTTCGCGCCGGGGGTCAGGGTGTTGTCCGGCCGGCGGGGGTCGATCTGGGCGGCCAGGACCGTCGCCTCCATGTCGACGGCGGGTAGCACCTCGACGGCGGGAAGCACCGTCGAACTGAGGGACGCCGATGAGGCGCCGTACGCCGGGACGGCGACGATGGCGGCGAGAGCGGCAGCCAGGCCCGCGGCGGTGATCCCGGCAGGCAGGCCCGCGGTGGTGAGACCGGTGGCCAGCCGGTGAGCGCATCCGGAGGATCCTCGTCGTGTACGGCGGGCGCCGTCGTGGCGAGGCGTACCCTGACGGCGGCCATGGCTGACCGAGGTGGGTGTTTCGGGGGATGGCATGAGGGACACGGTGGTCGGCGCCGCCGAGACGGCCAAGGGCAGGCCCTGCCCCCTGCCCGACGTCGCCGGGCCGGGGAGAGCGGAGTTGCGGCCGCCCGCAGAGGGCCGACCGGTGTCTGCTGACGGGCGCCACGGGTCAGCGGACGCCCTCTTTGTGCTTACTTACTGTGACGAAGAGTATTTCTTCGGTGAAGGTTCCTGGGGTCGGTTCGGCCGTGACGACGACGTCTGTGAGATCACGGTGTGGAACGAGATCCGCGACGTCTCGCTCTCCCGGGTGGCGGGCGAGATCTGGTGCGCCGACGGGCAGCTGTGGGTGCGCAATCTGTCCGCCAGTCACGAGCTGGTCGTCCGTGGGGGAGGACGGCCCCAGTGGCTGGGGCGGCGTGAGCCGGGCTCGCGCGGTGCGGCCTGCTCCGTCCCGGCGGACGGGGCCGTGATCACCGCGCCCAGCACCGGGACCTGGAGGCTCACGGCGTCCTCCCTGTGCGCCGACCGGGCGGCCGCTGACCTCACCGCGCAGGGAGCAGCTGCCGCGGACCGGCTCACGACGGTGCGCGTCGAGCCCGTGCCCGAGCGCTACGCGGCGGTGGCGTCGGCCCTGTGCGCCCCCCTTCTGGCGGACTCCGACGTCCCCGCCACCTATGACGAGGTGGCGCGGCGACTGGGGATCAGCCGCCGCCAGGCCCGCCGCTACATCGAACAACTGTGCGATTATTACAGAGTCGCACTGCCGGAGAAGGTCCTGCCGCCTCCCTCACCCGGAGTTCCCGCCTATCAGCCGCTGGCCCGGTTGCTCGTGGCCCGTGGCCTCGTGCGAGAGTGAGGAACGGGACGTGGTGACGGAGGGGGATTCCGGCGTCCCACGGGTGCCACCGCACTTCCGGGCGGTGCGATTGCTCGGCCAGGGGAGCACCGCGGTCACGTGGCTCGCCCACTACGAGATCACCGGTCAGGACGTCGCGCTGAAGGTGTGGCGGTCTTCGTTCCGTGGCCAGGCGGACAGGGACCGGTTCGTCAACGAGTGTCGCTGGCACCGTCTCCTTGACGGGGAACGTGGCATCGTCGGCTGGATCTGGGCGTCGGAGCCGGACCTCGAACACCCGTGGACCGCGACGCAGCCACACGGGCTGGCCCTGACCGAGTACCTGCGCCGCTACCGGATCAGCCCCGAGCAGGCCGTGCGGCTCAGCCTGGACCTGCTCGACGGGCTGTCCGCCGTCCACCGCCGGGGCCTGGTCCACCGGGACATCAACCCCAACAACGTCCTGGTGGACGACGCCGGCGCAGCTCTGTGCGACTTCGGCCTGGCCATGCCCGTCGACGGAACGACCCTGGACCGGGCCGCCGGGACGCCGGGGTTCGTCGCCCCCGAACTGAACGTCGAGGCGCCGGGTTTCCGGTCGGACGTGTACTCGGCGGCGCAAACCATCGGCCGGCTGCTGACCGCCGGCGTCCCGGCCGCGATCGACCACCTGGTGACGGCGGTCGCCGGGTCGAGCAGGCCGAGCGACCGGCCCGCCGACGCCGCCGAGTTCGCCCGCCGCCTCCGGGCCGCGGCGGAACACACGCTGACGTCGCACGGTGCGGATCCCGTGCCGGACACGGTGATCGTCCCGCCGGACACGGCGACCGTTGCGCGGGACACCGCGACCATTGCGCCGGAGGTGGCCTCCCCGCCAGGACCAGCGGGGACGCCCGCCGCCACGAGGCGTGGCCACCGTCGGGGGCGTGCGCTCGCCGTTGTCGGGGGAGTCGTCGCCTGCGCCGTCCTGGCCGCCGTCGCGGTGTCGTGGCCGTGGCTGTCCGGAGGCGCGGGGAACGGGGACGAACGCGTCGTGACGACCTCCAGTCCCGCCACGGCGGCACCACCCGCCACAGTGACGCCACCCGCCACGGCGGCACCGCGCGCCACGGTGACGCCGCGCGCCACGGTGACGCCGTTCCTGGCGGCCGACATCGGACCGAACGGCGAGCCGATGCTCGGCCCTGCTCGGCCGGCCGGTCGGTGTGACGGCCGCCTCCGTTCGACCGAGGAGTTGAAGAGCCCGGCTGGTGCTGCCGTCGGGACGATCAAGGTGTACGAGGACTCCGGCGGGAGGACGTGTACCAAGTTCCTCAAGGCAGAAGGGCCGTTGCGGACGGTGAAGACCTACCTGGCCCTCACCGTCTGCAACCCCCAGGGCAGATGTGACAGGGACTGGAACCTGTACCTCCAGGACGCCGGGCCGCTGCGGGTGAGCTCGCCCTCCGGCTGTCTGCGCTGGCGGGTGTCCGCCACCGACGCCGACGGCACGACCTGGTTGCTCCGTGACCGCACCGGGTCGTCGGGCTGCTGAGGAGCCGACAAGGCGGCGGGCGGTCCGTCGCTCATGGGGTGGGCGGTCTGTCGCCTATGAGGTAGACGACCTGGTTTTGACGGTGTCGTAACAAGGTTTCGCGACCGGCCCGTCACTGATCGTTTAGGTGCCCGTGGGTGGGGACCTGTTGCCTGGGGATTTTTCTGGCGCCGTGAGTTCTCCCCCCGAGGGGTGCGGCGTCAGGGGGGTGGCGCGGGGCCGGGAAGTCTGGGAAACCTCTTCGTGCCGACTTAAAAGATCCTTAGGGGACTCATAGAGAGCATTCCTGAGGATTGAGGCAATAGTCGGAAGGGTCACCTCAATGCCTGTCCGGAGGGCAGGCTCTTCCGTCGTCATATCCAGCGACTCCCGGAGGTAATCGGCCGGTCACAGGCCCGGGAATAGAAGACTCGATAAGTATGAAGTTATTCGCCGACGGTTCTCCGGTGGTGCGCGCCAGCGTCCCCACGGAAATGTCGACCCGCTACTTCGATGTGGACGGTCATGATTTCTAGCGATTCGTGGGCCGCTGAGACGGCCGCAGGTATTTCCATCCCCAAAATGCCCAGGCCGGACGGCGGAACACGCCGGGATCTCGTCATTGGTCTGAGTCCTTTCGGGCGGCCTGACGCGCGTCTCGTCGCGGAGGTGGCGGCCGCCGGGGCGATGGGGGTTCTCGACCTCGGCGGTCCCCGCCGGGAGGCCCTCACCGAACTCGCCTCCGCCACAACCTGGGCGTCCTCTCCGCTGGGGGTCCGGGTCAGCCGCGACTGCGCCCTGCGACCCGACGACCTGGAGCCCTTCTCCGGCGCGGTCGACACACTCGTGCTCGGCGCGGACCTCACCGACGACCGGACGATGATGTGGCTCGGCGGTGACCTGGCCGTCCGGGTGCTGGCCGAGGTGACGACCGTCGAGGAGGCCGAGGCCGCCGCCCGGTACGGCGCGGCGGGGATCATCGCGGTCGGCGGCGAGGCCGCCGGCAAGGTCGGGGAGCTGAGCTCGTTCGTCCTGCTGCAGAAACTCCTCTCCGGGGGGCCGGCGCTGCCGGTGTGGGTCCGTGGCGGCATCGGCACCCGCACCGCGGCGGCCGTCGTCGCGGGCGGCGCCGTGGGTGTCGTCCTCGACGCCCAGCTCAGCTCCCTGGCGGAGGCGGACGTCGCCGAGCGCCTCGTCGCCGCCGGTCACCGTCTCGACGGGGAGACCCACGTCGTCGCCGGGTTCCGCGTCGAGGTCCCCTTCTCGGCGCGGGCCGGCGGGGCGGACCTCGACGCGATGACGCCCGCCGACGTCCTGGCCCGGATGCGCGCCACGCCGTCGGAGGCGTTCATCCCCGTGGGGCAGGACGCGGCCCTCGCCACCGAGTTCGCCGACCGCTTCGGGACCGTGGCGCGCGCCGTCCGGGGTGTGCGCGAGGCGATCGCCCACCCGGACGCGACGATCCGTGCCGCCCGTGCCGTGCTGTCGGCGGACTCCCCGCTGTGCGCGGATCTCGGCCTGCGCCGTCCTGTCGTCCAGGGACCGATGACCCGCGTCAGCGACACCCCCGAGTTCGCCCTCGCGATCGCGGACGACGGCGCGATGCCGTGCATGGCGATGGCCCTGGCCGACCGTGAGGCGACTGCCCGCCTGCTGCACCGGACCCGGGACCTGCTGCACCCGCGCCCGTGGGGGGTGGGCCTTCTCGGCTTCGCCCCGGAGGAGATCAGGACGGCTCAGCTCGACGTCATCCGCGAGGTGAAGCCGTCCGTCGTGGTGATCGCCGGAGGACGGCCCGCCCAGGCCGCGCAGCTGGAGGCCGACGGGATCCCGGCGTTCCTCCACGTTCCCTCCCCGCTGCTGCTGCGCCAGTTCCTCGACGCCGGCGCCCGCCGGTTCGTCTTCGAGGGGATGGAGTGCGGGGGACATGTGGGCCCCCGGGCGAGCCTGCCCCTGTGGGAGTCGCAGCTCGCCGTCCTCGACTCCTTCCTCGACGAGCGTGAGGCGGGGCCGGACGCCGGTGCCGACGGGCTGTCGGTCCTGCTGGCCGGCGGGATCCACGACGCCCGTTCCGCGGCGATGGCGGCCGTCGTCGCCGCACCGCTCGCCGCCCGCGGGGTCGCGGTGGGCCTGCTGATGGGGACCGCCTACCTCTTCACCGACGAGGCCGTCCGCACCGGGGCGATCCTGCCCCGCTTCCAGGAGCACGTCATCGACGCCTCCTCGACCGCGCTCCTGCGGACCGCGCCCGGCCACCTGACCCGCTGCGTTCCGAGCCCGTTCGTCGACCACTTCGAGCGGGTCCGCCAGCAGTTGCACGCCGAGCGGGAGACCGGCGCGGACACCTGGAGCGCCCTGGAGTCACTGACCATCGGGCGCCTGCGCCTGGCGAGCAAGGGCGTGACGAGGGACGCCGGACGCCTCGTCGAGGTCGACGAGGAGCGCCAGTCCGCAGAGGGCCTGTTCATGGCGGGGGAGGTGGCCGCTCTGCGTGACGCCGCCACGACCGTCCAAGCCCTGCACGACAGCGTCACCGACGGGGCGGCCCGGTTCCTCGGCGCGGCGGACGGCGGTGTGGCGGACGGCGGCGCGGACAGTGGCGCGGCGGATCCCGGGCGGCGTCCGGTGCCCGCCGTCACCGTCACCGAACGGGACCGGCCCGCCCCTCGGCCCGTCGACATCGCCATCGTCGGCATGTCCTGCGTCCTGCCGAAGGCCGACGACCTGCCCACCTACTGGGCCAACGTCATCAGCGGCGTCGACGCCGTCGAAGAGGTTCCCGCGCACCGCTGGGATCCCGGCATCTTCTACCGCGACGATCTCGACGGGAAAGCCAGCGGCCGGTACACGCCGTCGAAGTGGGGCGGGTTCATTCCCCGGATCTCCTTCGATCCGCTGCGGTACGGCATCCCCCCGTCGATGCTGCCCAGCGTCGAGCCCGTCCAGTTCCTCTCCCTGGAGGTGGCACGGCGCGCGCTGGACGACGCCCGGCTCGCTCCCGGAACCTTCGACCCCTCGCGGACAGCCGTCGTCTTCGGCACGGAGACCAACAGCGAGTTCCTCAGCGGCATCACCCTGCGGGGGGCCCTTCCCTCCTACTACGGCGAGGTCCCCCCGGAACTCGACGCGGTCCTGCCGACCATCACGCAGGACACCTTCCCCGGGATCCTCGGCAACATCATCGCCAGCCGGATCGCCAACCGTCTCGACTTCGGCGGCCCCGCCTACGTCGTCGACGCGGCCTGCGGGTCCTCCCTCGCGGCCTTGGACATGGCGTGCAAGGAGCTCGTCCTCGGCACCGCCGACACCGTGGTGTGCGGGGGAGCGGACCTGCACAACGGCAGCATGGACTACCTGCTCTTCTCCTCCCTGGGGGCGCTGTCGCCGTCCGGCCGCGCGCGGACTTTCGACGCCTCGGCCGACGGCACGACCCTCTCCGAAGGGGTGGTCTGTGTCGTCCTCAAGCGGCTCGAGGACGCGACGCGCCACGGCGACCGGATCTACGCGGTGGTCAAGGCCGTCGGCGGTTCCAGCGACGGCCGCTCCCTCGGGCTGACCGCCCCCCGGCCGGAAGGCCAGTACCTCGCCCTCCAAAGGGCCTACGAACGCTCCGGGGTGTCACCGACCCAGGTCGGTCTCGTCGAGGCCCACGGGACGGGGACGGTCGTCGGTGACCAGGCCGAACTGACATCCCTCACCCGCCTCTTCAGCGAGGCGGGAGCGGAGCCCGGCAGCACCCAGCTGGGGTCCGTCAAGTCCCAGATCGGTCACACGAAGACGGCGGCGGGGCTCGCCGGACTCGTCAAGGTCGCCCTGTCGATCTATCACGGCGTACGGCCCGGAACCCTTCACCTCACCGAGCCCAACCCGGCCTGGGAACGCGGGAGCAGCCCCTTCGCCTTCGCCTCGACGGCCAGGCCGTGGCCGGTCCCCGCCTCCGACCGCGTCGGCGCGGTCAGCGCCTTCGGCTTCGGCGGCGCGAACTTCCACGCCGTCGTCACCGGCCACGCCGACGGAGCACCCCACCGGCACGCTCTCGACACCTGGCCGGCGGAGCTGTTCTGCTTCCGGGGCGCCGACCACGCGGCCGCCCTGACCGTCGTCGACCGGCTCGAACGCCTCCTCGCGGCGAACGACGACGCGGGCCGTCCCTGGCGCCTGCGCGACCTCGCCCGGACCGCCGCCGGGTGGGCCGAGCGGTCCTCCGCCCGCGTCCGGATAGCGCTCGTCGCCTCCGGACTCGACGACCTCGCCGATCTGCTGCGCGCGGCCCGCGCGGCCCGCTCCGGTGAGGCGCCGTCGCGGCGAGGACTCTTCCTCACCCCCGCGGACGACGCCCCCAGGAACGGTGCCTCCAAGGACGACGCCCCCGGGCTCGCCGTCCTCTTCCCCGGCCAGGGCAGCCAGCGCCCGGGCATGGCCGCCGACCTGTTCGTCGCCTTCCCGGAACTCCAGGAGTACCTCCGCCACGGCCGCGAGTGGGCCGACCTCATCCACCCACCCACTCCCTTCACCCCGAAGGAGACGGCGGCGGCCCGGGAGGCGCTGACCGACACCCGTGTGACCCAACCGGCCCTGGGCATCGTCGGGCTCGCCACGTACCACCTCCTGACCAGCCTCGGCATCCGTCCGGACATGGTCGGCGGGCACAGCTTCGGTGAATTGTCGGCCCTCGCCGCGGCCGGGGCCTTCGACACCGGCACCCTCCTGCGCCTGGCCTCCCGGCGAGCCCAGGCGATCCTCGACGCCGCCCACGACGCCGGAGGGGACACGGGCACGATGGCCGCCGTCCGCGCCCCGATCGCCACGGTCGAGCGCCTGCTGGCAGCCGGCGGAATGACCGGTGACGTCGTCGTCGCCAACCACAACGCCCCCGACCAGGTCGTCATCTCGGGCACGAAGGACGGCGTCGCCCGGGCTGTCGTCGCCCTGGGCGAGGCGGGGCACCAGGCCGTCGGGCTCCAGGTGGCGTGCGCCTTCCACAGTCCGCTTCTCGCCTCGGCCCCCGCCAGGTTCGCCGACGCGCTCGCGGCCGAGACGATCGGCGCACCGCAGCTGCCCGTGTACGCCAACCGCCTGGCCTCCACCTACACCGGTGACGCGCAGTCGATTCGTGCCGAGCTGGCGGCCCAGGTGGGGGCCCCGGTGAGGTTCGTCGAGCAGATCGAAGCGATGTACGCGGCCGGTGCCAGGGTGTTCGTCGAGGCGGCTCCGGGACAGGTCCTCACCAGGCTCGTCGGCTCCGTCCTCGGCGACCGGCCACACACGGCCGTCGCCCTCGACCGGGGAGCGGACGGGATCGAGGGTCTCCTGACGGCGCTCGCCCAGCTGGCCGTGGCCGGTGTCGTGCCCCGGGTCGGCTGGCTGTTCCGGGGCCGGGACGCCGACGACCTCACCGACGCCGTCCCGCCCCGGCCGTCGGCCTGGAGCATCGACGGGCGGTCCGTCGTCACCGCCGACGGGCGGCCCCTGCCCGGGGGGCTGCTGCCCGCCCGCCTCGTGGGCCGGACCGGGCCGACCTCCGCGTCCGCACCGGGACCGGTCGCCACCGGACCGGTCGCCACCGGACCCGTCGCCACGGTGCCCGCGGCCGACGACCGGCGGGAGGTCGTGACGCAGTTCCTGAGCGCCTCCCGCGACATCCTCGCCCAACAGCGAGACGTCCTCCTCGCCTACCTGGGCGGCGGCGCTCCCGCCTCCGCCTCGTCCGTCCCCGGCGTCCCCGTTCCCGTCCCCGCAGCCGAGGCAGTCGAGTCACCCGGCGCGGCTGATGCAGCTGATGCAGCCGAGTCACCCGGCGCGGAGGCGGACGGGAAAGCCGCGGACCGGGAGGCCGGGCGGGTCCGAGAGCCCGCCGACATCCGTTCGGTCGTGACGGAGGTGGTGTGCCGGAGCACGGGATACCCGCCGGACATGGTCGAGCCGGACCTCGACCTCGAGACGCACCTGTCGGTGGACTCCATCAAACGCACGGAGATCGCGGGCCTGCTCATCCGAGAGCTCGGCTCCCCGCCGAGCCTCGCCGGAGCCGTCGACGAGCTGACGAAGCTGCGCACCGTCCAGGCCGTCACGGACTGGCTGGAGACGCGTCTCCCGACGTCGCGGACCGAGGGCACGTCGCGGACCGAGGGCACGGCCCCGGCCGCACCCCGCCGGGGCCGGGCGCCGAAGCGGTACGTCACGAGGTACCTCCCCCAGCAGTCCGCCACCGTGACGGCCGCGTCGATGGAACACCGCCGCGTGCTGGTGACGGGCGATGTCACCACCTCCGCCGTCACCTCACGTCTCACCGACCGGCTGCGCCGGCTCGGCGCCGAGGTGACCGTGCTGGACGCCGGGGACGGCCCCGACGCCGTCCCCGGCAGCCTCGACGCCGTCGTCTACCTGAGCCGCTGGGACTCCGGTGACGGCGGGCCCGACCTGCCCGGGCACTACACCATGATCCGTTCCATCCTGTCGCGGCGGCCCGGACTGCTCCTCGGCGTCGCCCCCCTCGCACCGGCGGGCGGGCCGTCCGTGGGAACGGGCGCCGGCGGCACCCGGACGACGGGCGCCGAACCTGTCGGCGAGGGCTCCCGGCACGTCGTCGAGCCGGCCGCCGGCCTGCGCGGCCTGTTCCGCTGCATCGCCGTGGAACACCCGGACCTGGTGACGAGGATGGTCGAGATCGACCCCGACACCGTCGACGTCGCGGAGGCCGTCGCCGCCGAGCTGACCGCCTTCCCGGCGGAGCCCGACGGAGGCGTCGTCGTCAGGCACACCGCGACGGGCCGTTCGGCGGCCCGCACGGTCCCCGAACCTCTCGGCCCCGTCGCGACGGCGGGCGCCGGACCCGCTGGCGAGGGCGCGGCGGAAGCGGCGGCCGCGGGCCTCGACCGCGACGCCGTCGTCCTGCTGATCGGTGGCGCCCGCGGCATCACCGCGGGGTTCACCACCCTCCTGGCCGGCGCGGCGGGCTGTCACGTGGAGCTCGTCGGACGCAGTGCTCCACCGCCGCCGGCGGAGGACGAGCGCACCGCCGGCGCGGTCGACGAACAGCAGGTGCGCAAGGCGGTGATCGGCACCGGGGTGCGCACACCCCAGGAGGTGGGGCGCGTCGTGCGCCGGATCCTCGCCGAGCGGGAGATCCGCTCCACCCTCGCCGACGTGCGCGCGGCCGGCGGGACCTCCCGCTACCACCAGGCCGACGTCCTCGACGCCGACGCCCTGCGCGCCGTCGTCGAGCGGGTGATCGCCGACCACGGCCGTCTCGACGGCGTCGTGTACGCCGCCGGGGTCATCGACGACCGGCTGCTCGTCGACAAGGACGAGGCGTCGTTCCGGCGGGTCTTCGACACGAAGGTCGTCGGCGCCCGGACCCTGCTCGCCACCCTGGACGACCTCGCTGTCACCCCGAGGTTCGTCGCCCTGTTCGGCAGCATCGCCGGTGTCGCGGGCAACCGGGGACAGGGGGACTACGCGGCGGCCAACGACGCCCTGGAGACGCTGGGCAGTGCCTGGGCCCGGCGGTCGGGCGTGAGGACCCTCACCGTCCACTGGGGTCCGTGGGCGCCGTCCGACTCCCACCGGGGCATGGTCGGTCCCGGTCTCGTGGAGGACTTCGCCCGGCGCGGGATCGAGCTCATCGACCAGGAGGAGGGACACCGGGCGCTGCTCGCCGAGCTCGCCTGGGGCGCCCCCGCCCAGCCAGCGGTCGTGTACACGGCCTCGGAGTGGCCCGTGACGGCGAAGGAGGATGCCGCGTGACGACGACGGATGTCGACCCCACCAGCTCCGGCTCCGGGAACGAGGCCCGGGCGGTGCCCGTGGCGATCGTCGGCCTCGGGGTGACCCTCCCCGGCGCGCCCGACGTGCGTTCCTTCTGGAACAACCTCGTCGAGGGCACGGACGCCGTCACCGACGTCCCGCCCCGGCGGTGGGACGCCCGGTTCTACGAGCCGAAGCCGACCGGCCCCCGCCGGGCCGACCAGATCAGCTGCCGTCGCGGAGGGTTCGTCGACGAGGAGATCGCCGTCGACCTCGCGCGGTTCGGGATCGATCCGGAGCGGGCCCGGACGATCGATCCGGAGCAGCTGATCGCCCTCCACGTCGCGGCGGCGGCGATCGAGGACGCCGGAGGCGCCGCGCGCCTCGGAAGCCCCGGCCGGATCGGGATCGTCCTCGGGCACGGCAGCACCGTCTCGCCCGGCCTGGCACGGCTGGACCAGCGGGTGCGCACGGCCCGCCAGCTCGTCCACGTCCTCGCCACCTTGATGCCGTCCCTCGTCCACGACGACCTCGAACGGGTCCGGACGGCCTTCACCGACGAGCTCGGCACCCCGCCGGGCCCCGAGACGCTCGTTCCCGGCACCCTCGCCTCCCGCCTCGCCGGCTGGCTGGGCACGCGAGGCCCCGCGTACGCCGTCGACGCGGCCTGCGCGTCGTCCCTGATCGCCGTCGACGCGGCCGTGGCGCACCTCACCGCCGGGCAGTGTGACGCCGTCGTCGCCGGAGGGGTCCACCACTGCCACGACATCACCTTGTGGAGCGTGTTCTCCCAGCTGGGAACGCTGTCCGAGAGCCAGCGGATCAGCCCGCTCGGCGCTGGCGCCGACGGGATGCTCCTCGGCGAGGGCACGGGCATGATCGTGCTCAAGCGGCTCGACGACGCCCTCGCGGCCGGTGACCGCGTCTACGCCGTCATCCGCGGCAGCGGCGTCTCCAGTGGTGTCTCCGGCGGTCCTGACGGCGACGGCGACGGCGGCACCGCCGGATCGCCTGGGCGCGTCGAGGCCCTGGAACGCGCCTGGGCCGTGGCGGGCCTCGACCCGCGCCAGGCGGGGTCCGTCGGCCTCGTCGAGGCGCACGGCAGCGGTGTCCGCGAGGACGACGCGGCCGAAC
>JAUPKQ010000052.1 GCA_030837345.1 Actinomycetota bacterium
ACGGCGGGGGGCGGAGCGGGGGGCGGAGCGGCGGCGCGGCAGGGGGCGGAGCGGGGGTGCGGCAGGGGGCCCGACCCGGGTGGCCGACGGGTCCGGCGGCTACGCTGACGGACCTGTCCGTCGTCCTTCGCCGCCCGGGGAGAACCAGCGTGTCCGTGTCCGTCCGCGTGATCCCCTGCCTCGACGTCGACGCCGGCCGGGTGGTCAAGGGCGTGAACTTCGTCGGCCTGCGGGACGCCGGGGATCCGGTCGAGCTCGCCCGCCGGTACGACGCGGAGGGTGCCGACGAGCTGACCTTCCTCGACGTCACCGCCTCCAGCGAGCGCCGCGACACGATGTACGACGTGGTCTCGCGCACGGCGGAGGAGGTCTTCATCCCTCTGACGGTCGGTGGCGGGGTCCGGGGCGTGGACGACGTCGACCGCCTGTTGCGCGCCGGCGCGGACAAGGTGGGCATCAACACCGCCGCCATCCACCGGCCGGAGCTGATCGCCGAGGTCGCCGACCGGTTCGGGGCGCAGGTCCTCGTCCTGTCGGTCGACGCCCGGCGCTGTACGGGGGACACCCGCACCGGATCGGGGTACGAGGTGACCACCCACGGCGGACGGCGCGGCACCGGGATCGACGCCGTCGAGTGGGCCCACCGCGCGGCCGGGCTCGGGGCGGGGGAGATCCTGCTGAACTCGATGGACGCCGACGGCACGAAGGCGGGTTTCGACCTGGAGATGCTGCGGGACGTCCGTGCCCACGTGACGGTTCCGCTGATCGCGAGCGGCGGGGCCGGGGACGTCGCCGACTTCCTCCCCGCCGTGGCCGCCGGGGCGGACGCCGTCCTCGCCGCGAGCGTCTTCCACTTCGGGGAGCTGACCATCGGCGACGTGAAGGCCGCGCTCCGCGACGGCGGGGTTCCCGTCCGCTGACGTGCTCGACGGGCCGTGCCGTCCCTCGGCGGGCGGGCCGTGCTCGCTCTCGGTGACAGGGTCGGGGGACCCGGTTTTCCGCCCAGGTCGTCCGTGAGCGAGGATGTGATCACAGGGTCGGGGGATCCTGGCTGTGAAAGAAAGGTTCCAGGTGGAACTGCGCCAGTTGCGGAACTTCCTCGTTTTCGCCGATGAAATGAGCTTCCTGAGGGCGAGCCAACGCCTGGGGGTCGCCCAACCCAACCTGACGGTGCTGGTGCAACGGCTGGAGAAAGAGATCGGGGCCGATCTCGTCGACCGTTCCACCCGGCCGGTCCAACTGACCCCTGTCGGGATGCGGTTCCTGGAGGAGGCCCGGCTCGTCGTCGCGGCCGCCGACCGTGCGGTGACCGTGGCCCGCACGGAGAGCCGCAAGCCGCTGTCGGTGTTCCGGCTCGGCACCGTGCCCGCCATGGGCGACCGTCTGGAGGTCGTCCTCGAGTCGCTGGCGCACCGGCGTCCCGAGATGCGCGTCGAGCTTGAGGGGCTGCCGACGGCGGAGCGCCTGGAACAGGTCCGGTCCGGGCGCCTGGACGCGGCGTTCGTGCGGTTCCACGGCGACGCGCCCGGTCTGGTGCTCGTTCCCGCCTGGCGGGAGCCGCTGCTGGCCGCGCTGCCCCTCGGCTCGCCTCCGGGGCAGTGGCCCGGGGTCCGGCTCGACCGTCTGACGGGACTTCCCCTGCTGCTCGTCGCCCGCGAGCGCAACCCCGGCCTGCACGACCTGGTCCAGCGGCGCTGCCGGGGCGCGGACCCGCGGATCGCTCCCGGGCAGGCCGTCGCGGGTCTTCGGGGCGCGCTGGAGGCGGTGGCTCAGGGCGCGGGCTGGACCGTCGTCCCGGAGTCCCTCGTCGCCGAGGGCCGCCCCGACGGTGTGGCGTGCCTGCCGTTCGACCCCGCGATCACCCTTCCGGTCCACTTCGCCGTCCGTGCCCGCGACGAGTACACCTACCTGCTGCTGGAGGCCTGCCGGGAGGTGATGGCCGCCGTCCCGGGATCGGCCCCGGTGACGGCGTCGTCCGCGGTCCTCGCTCCCGCCCTGACCTGACTCCACCCGGCGGGCACCCTGGAGACACCCGGCATACACGGGGCCGTCGTGGCGTTGGAGCCCACGGCGCCCCCGGTCCGGGACCGGCGCACGAGGTCGAGCCCGACGGGCGAGGGGGGATTCGCCGTGAGCGACGCGGATCACGGCGACGAGCATCGGGACGTCGTCCGGCGGGGCCTTCGGGTCGTCTGGACGGGGATCCGGGCCGAGCCCCGAGTCTTCGCCCTCTCGGTCCTCGGCAGCGCCCTGTACGGCGCGGGGACCGCCGGGGCCGGCTGGGTGCTCGGCCTGGTGACCGAGGCGGTCCTCACCCCGGCCTTCGCGGCCGGGCGGGTCGGGGCCGGTGAGATCGCGAAGGCGTCGGGGGCGCTGCTCGGGGTCGCCGTGGTGACGTCCGTCGGTGTCGTCGTCCGCCGGGCCGCCGCCGGGATCACGATGTACCGGCTCCAGGCGAGTTACCGCCGCCGGATCACCCGCCAGTACCTGCGCCTGCCGCTCGCCTGGCACCACCGCCACCCCGCCGGTCAGCTGCTGTCCACCGCGAACGCCGACGTCGAGGCGACCTGGCAGGTGTTCGCGCCGCTGCCGATGTCCCTCGGCGTCCTCGTGATGCTCGCCGTCGGGACGGCGGCGATGCTGGCCGCCGATCCCGTGCTCGCCGCCGTCGGGATGCTCGTCCTGCCCGCCCTCACGGCGGCGAACGCGGTCTACCAGCGGTCGGTGTCACCGCTGGTGGCGAGGGCGCAGGCGCTGCGTGGCGAGGTGTCGTCCGTGGCGCACGAGAGCTTCGACGGCACCCTCGTCGTCAAGACCCTCGGCCGCGAGGACGCCGAGACCGAGCGCTTCGCCCGTGCCGCGCGGTCCCTGCGGGACGCCAACGTCGCCGTCGGCCGCACGCGCGGCGTCTTCGACCCCCTGATCGAGGCGCTGCCGGTGCTCGGCACCCTCGCCGTTCTCGCGATCGGGGCGGCCCGGGTCGCGGCGGGTGACGCGCGGACGGCGGACGTCGTCCAGGTCGCGTACGTCCTCTCGCTGCTCGCGTTCCCGGTGCGGGCCCTCGGGTGGGTCCTCGGCGAGCTGCCGCGCTCGGTCGTCGGCTGGGAGCGGATGGCGGTCGTCCTCGACGCCCGCGGCGAACTGTCCACGGGGCCGGAGACCCTCCCCGGATCCCGCGCGGGCACTCGTTCCGGCCCCGCGGCCCTCGCCGTCGAGGACGCCGGCTACGCCCATACCGGGGAGGACGGCGAACCGGTGCCGGTCCTGCACGACGTCGCTCTCGACGTCGCCCCCGGCCGGACCGTCGCCGTCGTCGGCCCGACGGGGTCGGGGAAGTCCACGCTGGCCGGGATGCTCGTCCGCCTCGTCGATCCCGCCACCGGCCGGGTGCTGCTCGACGGCGTCGACGTGCGGCGGCTGAGGGTCGGAGAGGTCCCCGGGGCCGCCGCGCTCGTCCCTCAGAGCACCTTCGTCTTCGACGACACGGTGCGGGGCAATGTCACCCTCGGTGCGGACGTCGACGACGACGCCGTCCGGCGGGCCCTGCGCCGTGCCCGCGCCGACCGGTTCGTCGCGGCCCTGCCCGACGGCCTCGACACCCGCGTCGGCGAGCGCGGCGCCTCCCTGTCCGGAGGGCAGCGGCAGCGGATCGCCCTGGCCCGGGCCCTCGTGCGGTCCCCGCGCCTTCTCGTGCTCGACGACGCGACGTCCGCGGTCGACCCCCGCGTCGAGGCCCAGATCCTGCGGGGTCTGCGGGCCGGGTCCGGGACCACCGTGCTCGTGATCGCCAACCGGCTGGCGACCATCGGCCTCGCGGACGAGGTCGTCTACCTCGACGGCGGCACCGTCGCCGCCCGCGGGACCCACGACGAACTGCTCGTCACCAGCCCGGGGTACCGGGATCTCGTCACCGCCTACGCCCGTGACGCGAAGGCGCGGGAGCGGTCCGGCGGCCCCGCCGGGCAGAAGCCCGCCGGGACGGCGCCGCCCGGTGGGACGGAGGACGTGGCGTGAGCGAGATCGCGGCGGTTCCCGCCGAGGGCGGTCCCGGCGCCCTCGCGACCCTGCGCCGGGGACTGGCCTTCTCACCCGAGATGACCCGGGGGCTGTCCCTCACCCTTCTCCTCGCGCTGGTCTCGACCGTGGGCCGGGTGGTCGTCCCCGTCACCGTGCAGCAGACGATCGACCGTGGCATCCGCGGCGAGGGCGGCCCCCGGCCCGGCTTGGTGCTCGCCCTCGCCGGCGCCGCCGTCGCCGGTGTCGCGGTGACCGCCGTCACCGCCTACCTGACCAATGTGCGGATCTTCGTCGCGACCGAGTCCGGGCTCGCCACGCTGCGGACGAAGGCCTTCCGGCACGTCCACGACCTGTCAGTCCTCAGCCAGAACAGTGAACGGCGCGGCACACTCGTCGCCCGGGTGACGACGGACGTCGACACGATCTCGACGTTCGTGCAGTTCGGCGGCCTCCTGCTCGTCACCTCGACCGGCCAGCTCCTCGTCGCCACCGTGCTGATGGCCTGGTACTCCTGGCCGCTCGCCCTCCTCGTGTGGGTCTGCTACCTGCCGTTGTTCGCCGGGCTGCGCACCCTCCAGCAGATCGTCTCGCGGGCCTACACGACCGTCCGGGCGCGCGTCGGGGACCTGCTCGGGGCGATCTCGGAGTCCGTCGTCGGCGCCGACACGATCCGGGCCTACGGGGTGGCGGACCGCACGCAGGCGAGGATCGACGCGGCCGTCGACGCCCACGCCAAGGCCGCGACGAGGGCCCAGGTGATCGTCGCCGCGAGCTTCACCACCGGCGTGCTGCTGTCGGGGCTCGTCGTCGCCGCGGTCGTCGGGATCGGCACCTGGACCGGCGTGGACGGCGACCTCACCCTCGGCGAGCTCCTCGCCTTCCTCTTCCTCGTCCAGCTGTTCACCGGACCGGTCCAGATGGGCACCGAGGTACTCAACGAACTCCAGAACGCGCTCGCGGGCTGGCGGCGTGTCCTCGCCGTCCTCGACACCCCCGCCGACGTCGCCGACCCCGGTCCCGACGGCGTCGACCTCGCTCCCGGGCCCGTCGCCGTCCGGTTCGAGGAGGTGTCCTACGCCTACCCGCACGGTCCGCCCGTGCTGACCGGCGTCGACCTCGACCTGCCCGCCGGACGCCGTGTCGCCGTCGTCGGCGAGACGGGCTCGGGCAAGTCCACGCTCGCCAAGCTCCTCACCCGGCTGGCGGACCCGGCGTCCGGGCGGGTCCTGCTGAACGGCACCGACCTGCGGCGGATCCGGTTCTCCTCCCTGCGGGAGCGGGTCGTCATGGTCCCCCAGGAGGGGTTCCTCCTCGACGCGACTCTCGCCGAGAACCTCGCCTGGGGACGCCCCGGAGTCACCCCCGCCCGGATGCGTGAGGCGCTTTCCGAACTGGGCCTGCTCGACTGGGCCGGCGGCCTGCCCCGAGGCCTTCACACGCCGGTCGGGCAGCGCGGGGAGTCGCTGTCGGCGGGGGAGCGGCAGCTGGTCGCCCTGGCCCGGGCCTACCTCGCCGATCCGGACCTCCTCGTCCTCGACGAGGCGACCTCGTCCGTCGACCCGGCGACGGAGGTGCGGCTCCAGCGGGCGATCGACGGGCTGACCCGCGCCCGCACGTCCGTCGCGATCGCCCACCGGCTGTCGACCGCCGAGACGAGCGACCTCGTCGTCGTCGTCGACGCCGGGAAGGTCGTCGACGCCGGCCCGCACGCCGACCTGCTCGCACGGTGCCGCGTCTACCAAGAACTTCACGCGAGCTGGGCCAGTGCCCGGACATAGGATTCTCCCTGTGTCTCTCGACCCCGCCGTGGCCCGGCGACTCAAGCGTGACCGCGACGGCCTGGTCTGTGCCGTCGTCCAGCAGCACGACACCCGCGAGGTGCTGATGGTCGGCTGGATGGACGACGAGGCCCTCCACCGCACCCTGACCAGCGGCCGGGTGACCTTCTGGAGCCGCAGCCGGTCCGAGTACTGGCGCAAGGGGGACACCTCGGGACACGCCCAGTTCGTCAAGGCCGTGTCCCTCGACTGCGACGGCGACGCCCTGCTCGTGTCGGTCGACCAGGTCGGCGGCGCCTGCCACACCGGTGACCGCACCTGTTTCGACGCGAGCCCGCTGCCGGTGCCGGGGACGGCGCGGTGAGCACCGACGGCGTGGTGGGCACCGACGGTGAGGTTCCGGACCTCTCCCTCGGGGTGACCTGGCCCTCGCTGGAGACCTTTCGCGCCCTGGCGGCCCGGCGCCGGGTCATCCCCGTCGTGCGACGGTTCCTCGCCGACGGCGAGACGCCTATCGGGCTCTACCGCAAGCTGTCCGGTGACCGGACCGGAACGTTCCTGCTCGAGTCGGCCGAGGCGGGCGTCTGGTCGCGGTACAGCATCGTCGGCGCCGACAGCCGGGCGACACTGACCGCGGCGGACGGCGAGGCGCGCTGGCTCGGGGAGCCGCCGGCCGGCGTCCCGACGTCCGGAGACCCCCTGCTCGCGCTGCGCGACACCGTCGAAGCCCTCCGCTCCGACCGGCTCGGCGGCCTGCCTCCCCTGACCGGGGGCATGGTGGGTTTCCTGTCCTGGGACGCCGTCCGCCGCTGGGAACGCCTGCCCGACACGACGACCGACGAACTCGGCGTCCCGGAACTCTGCCTGAGCCTGGCGACCGACCTCGCCGTCCTCGACCACTCCGACGCGACGGTCCTGCTCGTCGCGAACGCCGTCAACTACGACGGCAGCGACGAACGGGTCGACGAGGCCTGGGCCGACGCCGTCGCCCGCCTCGACCATATGACCGCGGGCCTCTCCGCGGCGGCCCCCAGCACCGTCGCCGTCCACGACGCCCCGGGCGAGATCGTGCCGCGCCGCCGCAGCACCGGGCACGAGTACGTCGACGCCGTCCTCGCGGGCAAACAGGCGATCCGGGACGGCGAGGTCTTCCAGGTCGTGCTCGCCCAGCGGTTCGACCTCGACTGTCCCGCCGACGCCCTCGACGTCTACCGGGTGCTGCGCGCGGTCAACCCCAGCCCGTACATGTACCTCTACCGGGCCGAGGACGCGGACGGCCGCCGCTTCGACGTCGTCGGCTCCAGCCCCGAGGCCCTCGTCACCGTCACGGGCGGGCGGGTCGTCACCCACCCGATCGCCGGGACCCGGCGCCGGGGCTCCACCCCCGCCGAGGACGTCGCGCTCGCCGAGGAACTCCTCGCCGACGCCAAGGAACGCGCCGAGCACCTGATGCTCGTCGACCTTTCCCGCAACGATCTCGCCCGGGTGTGTGTCGCGGGGTCGGTCGACGTCGTGCAGTTCATGGAGGTCGAGCGCTACAGCCACGTCATGCACCTCGTCTCGACGGTCGAGGGGGATCTGGCTCCCGGGGGCACCGCCTTCGACGTCCTGCGGGCGACCTTCCCGGCGGGAACCCTCTCAGGAGCGCCCAAACCGCGCGCGATGGAGATCATCGACGAGCTGGAGCCGGTGCGGCGGGGCCTGTACGGCGGGGTGGTCGGGTACTTCGACGTGGCGGGCGACCTCGACATGGCGATCGCGATCCGGACGGCGCTGCTGCGGGACGGGACGGCGTACGTGCAGGCCGGGGCCGGGATCGTCGCCGACTCGGTCCCGGCGAGCGAGGACGCCGAGTGCCGGGGGAAGGCCGCCGCCGTCCTCCGCGCCGTCGCGACCGCGGCCACCCTGCGCGCACCGGGGTGATTTCTGTCGGGTAACGGAGGACGTGGCGGTACTGCTCACGGAGGCAGGTTGTCGCTACCCTTGCCGCCCGCGGCCCGGATGGTCCGGGTCACGCTTGGGAGGTTCACCTCATGTCCGAGCAAGGGAGCGGCCCACCGCCTCCTCCCCCCGGAGGGAACTCCGAGGGCCAGTACGGACAGCAGCCGTACGGAACGCCCCCGCCCCAGCCGCAGTACGGCGCCCCGCAGCCGGAGTACAACGCGCCACCTCCTCCGCAGCCGCAGTACGGCGCGCCGCCCCCGCAGCCGCAGTACGGGCCTCCCCCCGGCTACGGCGCGCCCCAGCCCCAGTTCGGTGCGCCGCCGCCCGGGTACGGCGCACCCCAGCCGCCGTACGGGGCGCAGCCCGGCTACGGCGCGGCTCCCTACGGCGTCCCTTACGGCGTCCCCGGTGCCTTCGGCCAGCCCGCCTCGATGGGCAAGCGACTCGGGGCGCGGATCATCGACGGGATCCTCGTCGCGGTCGTCATCGGGATCCTCGGAATGGTCATCGTCGGAGGCGCGGCCACGCAGATCGAGGTCGATCCCGTCACGGGCCAGGTGGACTCGGGGTCGACCGCGTTCTCGGCCGCCATGATGGGGTACTGGGCGATCGCTTTGGCCGTCGCTCTGTGCTACGAGGTCGTGATGATCGCGCTGCGTGGGGCGACGCTCGGCAAGCAGCTGCTGAAGATCAGGGTGGTCCGGGAGATGGACGGGCAGGTCCCCGGGTGGGGACCCTCGATCCTCCGATGGCTCATCGTGTATCTCGTCGGATCGTTCTGCGGACTGATCGCGATCGCCGTCTGGCTCTCGCCCTTCTTCGACAGCACCGGCCGGTACCAGGGCTGGCACGACAAGGCCGCCAAGACGCTCGTCGTGGAGGGCTGATCCCGAGCCACGGCTGACCCCGGCGTGGGGCCGACGTCGCCGTTGTGACGTCGGCCCCACGCTGGCTGTCGGCCCCCACCACGGGATCAGGGAGCCAGCCAGGCGAACCAGGGCAGATTGCGCAGGATCCCGAACGCGATCGTCACCACGGAACCGATCCCGACGGCCCAGTACGTCGACCTCGGCAGCCCGTCGCCGTCCGTCCGGCCCGCGCCGTCCGTCCGGGGTGGAGGACCCGACCACCGGCGGCGCAGCCACCACAGGTACGCCGTGACGGCGACCGGCACGGCGGCGACGACGAGGAGGTTCTGGTCGGCGGCGAGGGAGACATCGCCGCGGGTCAGGGCGTGCACGGCCCGCAAACCACCGCATCCGGGGCACGGGTACCCGGTGAGGGCCAGCCAGGGACACGAGGGGTAGCGGCCCGGAACCCCGGGATCGACGATCGCGACGCAGGCGGTCCCCGCCACGACGGCGGCGGCGACGGCGGCCGGAGCCACCAACCGGGCCGGGAGGACACGTACCACCCTGCTCTCCTCCCGCCGGACCGGTCGTTCCGTCGACCCCGACGGTCCCACGGACGACGGGCCCGGGGCGAGGCGCCGGGGGCCGGCACGGTCCCGTCCCGCGGGCGGGACCGTCAGGGAGAGGCGTTGGCGGAAGAGTTTCGGCGGGGACGATTCCGGCCTGGAATCTGTGCTTCTACGGCTCTGACGAGGGGCGTTGCCGTCCGGGAGGCGTCCGGGCGCGCCTGCTGCGGCGACGGGGTGGGACGAGGGAGCCTTCAGCGGTCGGTAGGATCGGTGCGTTCCGACTGCAGCCGACAGGGGGATCCGTGTCCGTCCTCGACGACATCATCGCGGGTGTGAGAGAGGACCTGCTCGTGCGCCAGGCGAGAACAGATCTCGCCGAGCTCCAGCAGATGGCTCACCAGCGCCGGTCCGCGTTGTCCACCGGGAGTGCCCTCCGGGACAGCGACGCCGTTCGCATCATCGCGGAGGTCAAACGCATGAGCCCCAGCAAGGGGGCTCTCGCGGTGATCGCCGATCCGTCCTCACTCGCCCAGGACTACGAGTCGGGCGGCGCCGCCGTCATCAGTGTCCTGACCGAGCCGCGCCGCTTCGGCGGCAGCCTGGAGGACCTCGCGTCCGTCCGGGCGTCCGTCGACGTCCCGGTACTGCGCAAGGACTTCGTCGTCTCGAGCTACCAGGTGTGGGAGGCCCGCGCGTACGGGGCCGACCTCGTGCTGCTGATCGTGGCGGCCCTGGAGCAGGAGGCCCTCGTCTCGCTGATCGAGCGCGTGCACTCCCTCGGCATGACCGCCCTCGTCGAGGTGCACGACGTCGAGGAGGTCGCCCGGGCGGCGGACGCCGGCGCGCGCGTCATCGGGGTCAACTGCCGCAATCTGCACACCCTTGAGGTCGACCGGACGACGTTCGCCCGGGTCGCTCCCGTGATTCCCGACGGGATCACCAAGATCGCGGAGTCCGGCGTCCGTGGCCCCCACGACGTGCTGGAGTATGCGCGGGCCGGCGCCCACGCCGTCCTCGTCGGCGAGAGTCTCGTCGTCGGGGGCAATCCACGGGCCGCCGTCGCCGATCTCGTCGCGGCCGGGGCGCACCCGGCCCTGCGCAAGGTCCGCCGGTGACCGCTCCCACGGGCGTCGCCTCGTTCGCGTCTGCCCGCGGACCCTACTTCGGGCGTTTCGGCGGCCGGTTCGTCCCCGAGGCGCTGGTCGCGGCCCTCGACGAGCTGGAGGCCGAGTACGCGCGGGCGGTGGCCGACCCGGGCTTCGCCGCCGAGCTGGCCGGGCTGCACACCACGTATTCCGGGCGTCCCAGCATCCTGACCGAGGTGAGGCGCTTCGCCGGGCACGCCGGGGGCGCGCGGGTCCTGCTGAAGCGGGAGGACCTCAACCACACCGGGTCCCACAAGATCAATAACGTGCTGGGGCAGGCCCTGCTCACCGTCCGCATGGGCAAGACCCGCGTGATCGCCGAGACGGGCGCCGGGCAGCACGGTGTCGCGACGGCGACCGCGGCGGCCCTGCTCGGCCTGGAGTGCGTCGTCTACATGGGCGAGGAGGACACCCGCCGGCAGGCGCTCAACGTCGCCCGGATGCGCCTCCTCGGCGCCGAGGTCGTTCCCGTCACGGCGGGGTCGCGCACCCTGAAGGACGCGATGAACGAGGCGATGCGCGACTGGGTGACCACCGTCGGGAACACCCATTACCTGATCGGCACCGTCGCCGGACCGCACCCGTTCCCGACGATGGTCCGTGACTTCCAGAAGATCATCGGTGAGGAGGCCCGCCGCCAGGTCCTCGACCTCACCGGCCGCCTGCCGGACGTCGTCGCGGCCTGCGTCGGCGGCGGCTCCAACGCCATCGGGATCTTCCACGCCTTCCTCGACGACCCCGAGGTCGAGATCGTCGGCCTGGAGGCCGGGGGCGAGGGCATCAGCACCGGACGGCACGCCTCGTCGATCGGGGGAGGGGCCTCCGGCGTCCTGCACGGCAGCCGGACCTTCGTCCTCCAGGACGAGGACGGGCAGACGGTCGAGAGCCACTCGATCTCCGCGGGCCTGGACTACCCGGGCGTCGGCCCGGAGCACGCCTGGCTCCACGAGACCGGGCGGGTCCGGTACGAATCCGTCACGGACGCCGAGGCGATGGACGCGTTCCGCCTCCTGTGCCGCACCGAGGGGATCATCCCCGCGATCGAGAGCTCCCACGCGCTCGCCGGTGCCCTGCGGGAGGGCCGCCGGATCGGTCCGGACGGCGTCGTCCTGGTCAACCTGTCCGGGCGCGGCGACAAGGACGTCGACACGGCGGCCCAGTACTTCGGTCTCGTTCCGGCGTCGCCCGACGGCGGGACGCAGGCGGGGGAGCGGACCGAGGGCGAGAGGAACGACCGGTGACCCATCTGTCCGGCACCGCGATCGACGAGGCGAGGGCCTCGGGCCGTGCCGCCCTCATCGGCTACCTGCCCGTCGGTTACCCCGATGTCGCGACCTCCGTCGCCGCCGCGAAGGAGCTGGTCGCGGGCGGGGCCGACGTCATCGAACTCGGGCTGCCCTACACCGATCCGCTCATGGACGGTCCGGTGATCCAGCACGCGGTCGACGCCGCGCTGCGCGCGGGCACCCGCACCCGCGACGTCCTCTCCGCCGTCGAGCAGGTGGCCGGAACCGGGGTTCCCGCCCTGGTGATGTCCTACTGGAACCCCGTCGACCGGTACGGCGTGCGCCGTTTCGCCAGGGATCTCGCCTCCGTCGGCGGTGCCGGGGTGATCACGCCCGACCTCATCCCCGACGAGGGCGAGGACTGGCTCTCCGCCAGCGACGACGCCGGAATCGAACGGATCTTCCTCGTCGCGCCCTCCTCGACCCCCGAACGGCTGCGGACGACGGCCGCCGCCTGCCGGGGATGGGTGTACGCCGCCTCGACGATGGGGGTGACCGGCGTGCGCACGAGTGTCGGCACGGGGGCCGCCGACCTCGTCTCCCGCACGCGAGCAGCCGGGGCCGGCCGGGTGTGCGTCGGGCTCGGGGTGTCGACGCGAGCCCAGGCGGCCGAGGTCGCCTCCTTCGCCGACGGCGTCATCGTCGGGTCGGCGTTCGTGCGGGCCCTGACCGGCGCCTCCGACCGGGGCGCCGCGCTGCGCGCCGTCCGGGACCTGGCGGAGGACCTGGCCGCCGGAGTGCGCGAGGGCCGCCCCGCGTGATCGGCGCACCGATCCTCCCCGCGGTGATTCCCAGCCCGGCACAGGGGGTCTGGCACCTGGGGGCCTTCCCCCTGCGGGCGTACTCCTTCGTCATCCTCGTCGGGATCCTCGTCGCGATCCGGATGGGAGAGCGCCGCTGGGCCGCGCGCGGCGGCCAGGCGGGCGCCGTCCTGGACATCGCCGCGTGGGTCGTGCCCTTCGGGATCGTCGGCGGCCGGATCTACCACGTGATCACCTCGTGGCAGCCGTACTTCGGCGAGAACGGTGACCCGATCAAGGCGTTGTACATCTGGGAGGGCGGCCTGGGCATCTGGGGCGCCGTCAGCCTCGGCACGGTGGGCGCGTGGATCGGTGCCCGCCGGGCGGGCATCCTGCTGCCGCCGCTGGCCGACGCCCTCGCCCCCGGCGTCGTGCTCGCCCAGGCGATCGGCCGGTGGGGCAACTGGTTCAACAACGAGCTGTACGGGTCGCAGACCGAGCTGCCCTGGGCCCTGCGGATCTACCAGTGGGACATGCCGGCGGGCCACGCGGTCTTCGGACCGGACGGGAACCCGGTCGTCCTCGGCACCTTCCACCCGGCCTTCCTGTACGAATGCCTCTGGAACGTCGGCATCGCCGTCGTGCTGATCTGGGCGGACCGTCGTTTCCGCCTCGGACACGGCCGGGTCTTCGCCCTGTACGTCCTGCTCTACACCATGGGACGGGGATGGATCGAAGCCCTGCGGATCGACGAGGCGAACCACATCTTCGGGGTGCGCCTCAACATCTGGACCAGCCTCGTCGTCGGCCTGGGGGCGCTGACCTATCTCGTGATCTCAGCCCGGGTCCGGCCCGGGCGGGAGAACTCCGTCGA
>JAUPKQ010000053.1 GCA_030837345.1 Actinomycetota bacterium
GACGCCGTCGGCGCGAGGATCGAGCCGACGAGCACCCCCGCGCCGATGAGGGCGACGGCGGCGCTGACCCGGCGTCGTCGTTGTGATCGGTCCGTGCGAGTGAAGATCGATCTGAGTGGTGACATCTTCGTCCTCCCGTACCTGAAGGCGCCCTCGCCTACGAAGGGCGTCGACATGGTTCGTCCGGAGAAGGCAGGGCGTCAACCGGGGGCCAGAAAGTTTCGATGCCCGGTCCGTCGACGCGGCACCACAGCGCCCATGGTCACGGGCTTCTGGGGGAGGAGACGACGTGACGGACGGAGCGTCACTGCCCTCGAATCGTGCATCGGTACCGGTGGAGCCCTGGAAGTTCCGGCGAAACGCAAGGAGGAGGTGCCGACGGGACTCCCGCTCCGTCCCGCTCCGCTTCCCCCGTGGCGGATCGCCGATGCTTGAAACCGCTTCATGAGTTTCGTTCGCTCGGACGGGGAGATGTGCCCGGGGACCTGTTCAGATCGGCCAGCGCCGCCCGGGTCGCGTCCGCGAGAAGCGCGTCGGCCGACGGAGCATCGGGGCGACCCCGGTCCGACTGCAGGGCGATGACCAGTGGGCTGCCGGTGTCCGGCCAGACGACGGCGACGTCGTTGCGTGTGCCGTAGCCACCCGCGCCGGTCTTGTCGCCCACCACCCATCCGTTCGGCACCCCGGCCCGGATGTAGGGGCCGCCCGTTGTGTTGCCCCGCAGCCAGGTCGTCAGCAGCTGACGCCGGGGAGCGGGCAGGGCGTCGCCCAGAACCATCCGGCGGGTGTTCTCTCCGAGGCTCCGCGGGGTACTGGTGTCCCGGGGGTCTCCGGGAGTGGCCTCGTTGAGGTCGGGCTCGATCCGGTCAGTTCGCGTCGTCGTGTCCCCGAGCGCGCGCAACGCCGCCTGGAGCGCGGCCGGTCCCCCGGCACGGCGGAAGAGAAGATTTCCGGCGGTGTTGTCGCTGTACTGGAGGGCCGCCGCGATGACGTCACGCAGGGGCATGCCCGTGTCCACGTGCTTCTCGGTGATCGGTGAATAGGTGACGAGGTCCTTGGCCTGGTAGGTCACGATCTCGTCGAGATCGCGGTCCGTGACCCGGGAGAGCACGACTCCGGCCGCGAGGAGTTTCACCGTCGAGGCGTGGGCGAACCGCTCGTCCGCCCGGTGGGTGACCGTCCGGCCGGTGCCGGTGTCGATGGCGTACACGCCGAGGCGTGCCCCGTACTGCTGCTCCAGCCGCCCGAAGTCACCGCCGGACGTCGCCGTGACCGGGCCGGAGGGGGACATGGGTTCGCGGGCGCTGACGGCACCGCCGCAGCCCGTCGCCAGCAGCATGACGCCGGTCAGGGTGATGAGGACCCGCTGGCCCCTCCGATGCGAGGCGTTTGAGGGTGTTCTCGTCGTCATGAGGGAGGTGCACCTTGAAAGAGCGACCGGCAATAGGGCGGTTCGGCTCGCGACGACCGGGCGGCGTCAAGCCAGGCCCGCCCGGAAAGTGAAGATCACGAGCTGGAGGCGGTCCCGCGCGTCCAGCTTGGTCAGCAGATGGGCCACATGCGTCTTCACCGTCCCGGGAGTGATGTGGAGCCGGTGGCCGATCTCGCTGTTCGACAGTCCCTCGGCGACAAGGAGCAGTACCTCCAGCTCCCGTTCGGTGATCCTCGCCCGGAGCTCATCCGAAGGCTCCGGTCCGGTACCGCCGGGGACGGTCCCCTCCGTCGTCCCCGGGGTGCCGGCGAACTTCGTGATCAGGCGCCGGGTGACGCTCGGCGCGAGCAAGGCGTCCCCGGCCGCGACCACCCGGACGGCGTCGAGCAAGTGGGCGGGTGAGGCGTCCTTGAGCAGGAACCCGCTGGCTCCGGCCCGCAAGGCGCCGTAGACGTACTCGTCGAGATCGAAGGTGGTCAGGATCAGGACGCGGGTCCCGCCGCCGGTGGTGACGATCCGGGTCGCCTCGATCCCGTCCATGCCTGGCATCCGGATGTCCATGAGCACGGCGTCCGGCTGTTCCCGCGCAACCAGTTCGATCGCCTCCGCGCCGTTCGCGGCTTCTCCGACGATGCGCATGTCCGGCGCCGTCGCGATGATCCCGCTCAGGCCCTCCCGGATGAGCGGCTGGTCGTCTGCGACCACGACGCGGATGGTCACCGGGCGTCCTCCGCCGGAAGCGTGCCCGCCGGGAGCGGCAGGAACGCCGAGACCCGGTATCCCCGCCCCGGTAGCGGACCGGCCTCAAGCCGGCCGCCGTACAGTTCGGCTCGTTCCCGCATCCCGGCCACTCCGAGTCCCGGGCCGTCGCCCGGCCCGCCGCGCCCGTCGTCGGAGATGTCCACGGTGACGGCGTCCGGCTCGTAGGCGATCCGCACCCGGCAGGTGTCCGTGCCGGCGTGCTTGACGACATTCGTCAGCGATTCCTGCAGGATCCGGTAGGCGGCCAGGTCGATCCCGGGCGGCAGCTGCCGGGGGAGTCCGTGCACGGTGAGTTCCGTCCGTACGCCGGCGTGCCCGGTCAGCTCCACGAGCTGCCCTGCCTCGGCGAGACCGGGAGCGGGAGCCCGTGGCGCGTCGTCGTCGTCCGCCCGCAGGACGCCGAGCAAGGCGCGCATCTCCTCCAGCACCTGCCGCCCGGTCGTCTCGATTGCGCCGAGGGCGGCTCGCGCCTTCGCCGGCTTCTCGTCGATGACCAGGGATCCGTACCCCGCCTGCACGGTGATGACGCTCAGGTGGTGGGAGATGACGTCGTGCAGCTCCCTGGCGATCCGCATCCGCTCCTCGGCGACGGCCAGGCGGGCCCGGTCGCGCTCCAGTTCGGCCACTCCGGAGTGGTACCGCACCAGCTGCTGGCCGTACCTCAGCTGCCGCCCGACCGCCTGCCCGATCACCAGGGCAGGCACGATCACGAGCGGGACGACGAAGAGCGGCCCGATGGCCCCGTCGGTGATCAGGGCGGTGACCGGGGTGCACAACAGGGCAGCTCCGGCAGTCGTCGCGACCCGCACCGAATAGCGAGCCCCGATCCGGGCGAGGGAGTACGCACCCGGCGCGAGCCAGGGGAAGACGAACAGCCCCGACCCGGCGTTGCCGTGCCGCAGCATCCAGGCCGTCGCGATCACCTGAGCCGTCAGGGAGGCCGCGTAGCTGACGAGCGGCCAGCGTCGGCACGCGCCGAGAGTCACCGCCGACAGGGCGGATGCGCCGAGGACGACAGGGTTCGTCGAGGTCCCGAAAGCGTTCGAGAGCGCTGCCCAGACGATCAGTCCGTACACCGACGCCAGAACGAGGTCGCACGCCAGGAGAAGGCCCGGACGGCGGGAGTCGAGAAGAGGTCGAGGAGGCATTGCCCCAGGTTAAGGATCTGATCCACGGCAATCATCACCCGTGGGACATACGCCGCGGGGCGCCCGGTACCAGGGTTCGGCACCGGGCGCCCTCTCACGCGGCGGGGATGTTCAGGCGGCGAAGGTGAACTTCTGCTGTGCCGCGCCGGAGTCGCAGCCACGGATCTCCAGCCGGGTGCCGTCCCGCGTGGAACCGCCGACCGGCTGCAGGCACAGGCCGGAGCCGGAGTTGCGCAGCGACCCGTTGGATCCGGCGACCCACTGCTGGGCGCCGGTGCCGTTGCAGTCGTACAGCTGGACCTTCGAGCCGTCAGTCTTCGCCGCACCGGCGACGTCCAGGCACCGGCCGAGCGTGCGGACGGCGTTGCCGGACCGGGTCCAGCGCTGGTCCGCCATCCCCTCGCGGCAGGTCGACAGCTGGACGGCGGCGCCGTTGCCCCCGGTGGCGTCGCCACTGACGTCGACGCACTTCCCGCCGAGCCCCTTGATGAAGGTGCCTGTCGCTCCGTCGTTCGACGGCGCTGACGGGGTTGACGGGTTCGACGGCGCTGACGGGGTCGACGGGGTCGACGGGGTCGACGAGGACGACGGGGCCGACGAGGACGACCCGGGGGACGACGGCGCCTTCGGGGCCTGCGCCCCGCCGCCGGTGAGCGGGCCGACGGTCATCGAGGAGGAGACGGGATCCGCCTCGTCGATCGTGGGGGCGAACTTGTCGCTGACGTCGTCGTACGAGAAGCCGTACGCCTTGGAGTCGACGCTGTTGTCGTGCATCACCTTGGAGTACAGGTTCGACCGGTCCTGCTGGTAGAACTTCGCGGCGTCGGTGACCGGCTGGGTGTCACTGACCGGGCGGCTGCTCGTCGACATCGTCCCCCGGTTGATCCCGGCGCAGACCCGGGCGCCGACGGCGAGGATCATGGACAGGTTCGGCTGGTTCTGGGTGGGCTGGAGACCGCCGCTGCACTCGAAGGCCTCGACGGTGCTCGGCTTGGTCAGGGTGCCGACGGCCGCGCCACGGGAGTCGGTGATGGCCATCCCCGTCCCCGACACCCGGCCGGTGAACGTGCCGTTCGCGCCGAGATCGATCGTCAGCGGGCGGCCGGCGTGGTACTGCCAGACCGCGTCGATGTACTGGTCGAGGTACGTCGAGTTGAAGCCGGTTGACCGGATGCCGTGGGACGGCGCGAGCACCCGCAACGGGAGACCGTCCGACGGGCGCTTGTAGACGAGTTTGGCCCAGTCGGAGCCGAGGGCCGTCGCCGCGTCGATGACGGCTCCGCGGCTGGTCCGCAGCTGGCCGGCAGTGCGCGTCGTCCCCCCGGCTCCGGTCACCGACACCGTCATCGGCAGGCTGAACATGTCGACCATGGTGGTGTTGATGAAGATCCGGGTGCCGGTCCGGGCGAACTCCACCCAGTCGAACAGCACGTCGTGGCTCGCGTCGTTCGCGGTCCAGGGGGCGGGTTCGACGAGGCCGCCCGCGGCGAGGGCGAAGGACAGCTTCGACCCGATGGACAGGTAGACCCGGCCTCCGGCGAGATCCGGCGGCAGGATGAGCGAGGTGCTCGCCCCGTTGCCGGGGCCGGGGATCGACAGGTCGGGAGCGGCAGGGTTCCCCCGGCCGGCGGGCACGTTCTTGGGGAGGTCGAAGGCGTGCCACGTGCCCCCGGCGTCCACGTAGCCGGGTTTGCCGCCCTGGCGGGCGATCACGTAGACGTAGGTGGCGTCTCCACGGCCGGAGTTGTTGGTGACGGTGAACGGCAGCCGTGTGGCGGCGGCGGTCGCCGGTGCTTCGTGCCAGACGACGACCCCCGTCGACAGCATGATGAGCGCCGCCGCCCCGGCGATCCGTCGTAGGGATGGCCTTCGCATCGAGTCTCCCGAGATGAGATGAGCATTCCGTGTCACGGGACCGGTCCCTGGAGAAACCGCAGGTGAGAGCCGTGACGCCTGAGGAGTCTACGGATCTGGAGAGCGCTCTCCCCGTAAGAGAGCCCTCGGTTTTCCTTAAGAACCGCTCAGGTGGCGGGGGTGGTTTCGAGGTTCGCTCCGTACGGTCCCCGCTGTCCCCCCTCCACCGGTAGGACGACGCACCGGTTCCAGTCTCGAAGGGTTGGTCACGCAACGCCATGGGCTGTGACGCGGAAGCTTTCGTTACCGTGGGAAATCTTGCCGTTCATCGACTGCCTCAGGTAAGCTCCCGCGCCAATGGGAGCGCTCCCATGCGCTTTCCCGCAGACCCCGAAGTTACTCCCCGGTATACCTGACAGGATCGACGGACCACATCAGAACC
>JAUPKQ010000054.1 GCA_030837345.1 Actinomycetota bacterium
GCGTTCAAGATCGTGATCGAGTGGGGGGGCACCGATGCCGGAGCGCACGTCTGTCACGCTGCACCACGTCGAGGAGGGCGCCGGCGTTCCGGCGGCTCTACCCGGATCTGCCGGGCATGGGTGCCTCGCCCGCCCCTGCCTCGATCGCCAGCTCGGACGACGTCCTGGCGGCCCTTCTCGATTTCGTGGACGACGAGATCGGCGCCGAACCGTTTCCGCTCGTCGGCGAGTCGTACGGCGGGTATCTCGCCCGGGCGGTCATCCGTGACCGGCCCGACCAGGTCCTGGGCCTGGCGTTGATCTGCCCGATCGGGAAAGCCGCCGTCGAGGACGCCGACCGCAGGCTGCCCTCTCACATGCCCAGATCGAGCAGCCGGTCCTCTTCGAAGCGCTCCTGAACGAGTGGTTGGACCGGGCCGCGGTGGAGGCAGAGACGCATCGTCGCGGCATGGCGGGCAGGGAGCTCGCTCACCGCACTCCGGTCCCGTAGCCATGCAGCGCCAGGGACGGTGAGAAGCGTTCTTCGATGGACGTGTGCGTGCCCGCGCGGTGGAAGGCGAGACGTTGACCTTTGAGGAGTTCCTTGCCGTGAGGCTGGAACCACTGCTGCGGTACGCCACCGTCGTCACCTGCGACGCGCACCTGGCAGAAGACGTCGTCCAGGACGTGCTGATCCGAGCGCAGGGGCGATGGCGGCGGATCGGCGCGCTGGACGCACCCGAGCGCTACGTCCAGCGCATGATCGTGAACGAGTTTCTGTCCTGGAGGCGGCGCCGCGCGACGAGGTCGAGCGTGCCGCTCGACCCGGCAGCACTCGGTCGGATCGCTCCCTCCGGAGAGGTCCCGAACGGGGGCCTGACATCCGGGAACAGCGCGGAGCGCCAGGTCGACGACCGGGAGTACCTGCTCCGTCTCATCGCGTCGTTACCGCCCAGGCAACGAGCCGTGATCGCGTTGCGGTACTACGAGGACCTCAGCGACGGTCAGATCGCCGAGCTCCTCAACTGCAGGCCTACGACCGTCCGGTCTCAGGCCTGCCGGGCGTTGGCCACCCTCCGTCGCGCGATGCCGGATCCAAGGGCCTTTCCCGTCTCCGGAGGAACCTCATGAACACCGACATGATCCGTGAGGCCCTGGACCGGCAGGCCGACCGCGTGCCCGAGACTCAGCGGGTGCGCCGTGTCCTGGCGGCGCGAGCAGCTCAGTACGCCCGTCGGCGTCGGCGTCGGCAGGTGATCGCGGCCGCCATGGTCACCGCGGCCGTACCGCTCCTGTGGGGTCTTGTCCGGTACCAGCCAGCAGGGCGTGCGACCAGCGCCGCCACGACCGTCGCGGTTCCGCAACGGACCATTCCGTTGCGCTACCGTCCAGCGTGGCTGCCGCCCGGAGTGCACGAGGCAACCGACGCCATGACCATCGCCCCCGGCGCCTCGGGTCTCTCCGTGAAGCGTTCCTACACCCGTGGAACAGACGACCCCGACTACGTCGGTGTTCCCTCGATGACCATTTCCGTCTTCGTCGGTGACGATCGGCTGCTGGGCGTAAGGCAGCAAGGGGTGAGTCCGGAGCCGATTTCTGTCAACGGCATCCCCGGCACGTATCAGAAGGGGCCTGACGACCAGGTGATGACATGGCTGCCGGACTCCAGCGTCACGATCATGCTCCGTGAGGCAGGGCTTGGCCTCGACAGGACCACGTTGTTACGGATCGCACGTTCCGTCATGCCCGACGCCGGTAGCCGGGTGATGCCGTTGGCGGTGGGCTGGTGGCCTGGCCACCTCGCCGAAGGCAGAGCGGTGGTGTCGGCATCCGGGCAGCCAGGGGTGGCGAAGATCGAGGCCGGAACGGTCAGCGTGACGGTCGGGTCGGACGTCGACCGGCACGTCCCCGGCGGAGGCCAGCCCTTGACCGTTGGAGGACACCCGGCCCGATGGGTCACGGTCGCGCAGGGTGACCTCCCCTTGACCTATCTGGTCGTCGTGCTCCGGCCCCGGCACCTACTTGTCGTCGCGGTGAACAACGGGTTCGGTGAGAGCACGGTGATCGGTCAGCGTGACAGTATCCGGATCGCCGAGTCCGTCGTCATCGACGAGACCTGGCCGGACTGGACGACCAACGGCTGAAGCTACCGACCGTCGTGGAGACGGAGCCCGTCGACGACCCGATCCAGCAACGGGCCGTCACCTGGCCGGTGGGCGCGGTGAGGCGGTGTCAGTCCCAGCCGCCGGTGCCAGGTAACAGGGAGGTCGGGCGTGCGGGCAACCCGATGGTGACCGTGGTGCCGTGGCGGCCGTCGGAGGTGATCTCGATGGTTCCGCCGTGGGCCTCGACGAGGGACTTGACGATGGGCATGCCGAGTCCGGAGCCACCGCCGGTCCCGGAGCTCCAGAAGCGGGTGAAGACGTGCGGCAAGTCTGCCGGGGGGATGCCGGGGCCGGTGTCGGCGACGGTGAGCCGGGCCCGGCCGTCGGGAGCGGTCGCGGTGGTGAGGGTGACGGTGTCACCCTCACGGCAGTGGCGGGCGCAGTTCTGCAGCAGGTTCCCCACGACCTGGTCCAGGCGCCCGGGGTCGGCGTGGACCGGGACGGCGTCTTCGAGGTGGGTGATCAGAGTGAGACCGGCGGCACGCAACCGGGCTTCATGGGCCTGTGCGGCGGCCCGGGAGATGCCGGTGAGGTCGGCGGGTTCCGGTCGCAGGGTGAGGCGGGCGGCGTCGGCGGCGGAGAGGTCGGCCAGATCGGTGACCACCCGGCCCAGGCGCAGGGACTGGTCGTGCAGGCGGGCCAGCGCGGCGGTGTCAGCGGGGGCCAAGCCGTCGCGCAACTCCTCCAGACCCGCCTGCAGGGCGGCCAGCGGGGTGCGTAGCTCGTGCGCGACGTCGGCGGCCATCTGCCGTCTGGCCTGCTCGCTGACCTGGATCTGTTCGGCGGCCTCGTCGAAGGTGGCCGCGAGGGTGGCAAGCTCATCCGGCGCGCTGCTGACGGGCAGGTGGGTCCGGGCCCCGCGGTCGCCGCCGGCGAAGGCCTTGGCGGTCCCGGTCAGGACGGCGAGGGGGCGGGTGAGGCTGCGGGTGAGTAGCCAGGCCGCGGCGGAGGCGAGCGCGATGGCGGCGACGGCGGCGATGCCGATCCATCGCCAGGCCACGGGTCGTCCGGCGGTCGCGGTGGTGGCGGTGAATACCAGCGTGACCGAACCGACGGTGGCACCGTCTGCGGTCAGCGATCGCACCATGGGCGATCCGTTACCGGCGCCCTGGCCGGGACCGCGCCCTATCCCGTTGCCCGAGCCGTTCATCCGGCCCATGCCGGTCGTGGACCGGACCACGAGGCCGTCGGCGTCCCGGACGATCAGCCGTGCCCCGGCGCCGGTGGCCACCGAGACGGCGTCGGTGAGCACTGCGGCGTCCCAGCCTTGGGCGCGCCGGTAGGCGGTGACCGCCGCGTCGCCCGCTCGACGGAGCGTGTCGTCCCGGGTGGCGCGTTCCTGGGCCGACAGCCCGGCGGAGGTGCCGACGAGCGCTGCCGCGGTGACCAGGGCGACGGCCGCGGCGGCGACCGTCACGAACGCGACGAGGAGCCTGAGCCTCAGCGACCAGGAGCGGCGCGGGCCGCCGGACCGGGTGGCCGGTGCACGGGACACCTGGTCTGCGGGTACCGGATCTGCGGGTACCGGATCGGCGGGCATCGGGTCAGCTGTCACGGTGGAGCCCCAGACGGTATCCGACGCCGGTGACGGTCTGCACGACGTCCGCGGCGTCGGGGCCGAGCTTGTGGCGCAGGTTCTTGACGTGGGAGTCCATGCTGCGTTCGTAGCCGGCGAACTCGTACCCGCGGACCCGGTTGACCAGCTCGTACCGGGAGAAAGGGCGGCCCGGCACCGAGGTGAGCGTGGTCAGGACCCCCCACTCGCTGGGTGTCAGGTCCAGGACCTGACCGTCCAGGACGGCCCGGCGCATCGTCGGATCCACCACCAGGCGACCCCCGCCGAAGCTCTCGGACCCGTCGTCCGAGATCCCGGGGGAGGTACGGGCCAGGACCGCCCCCACGCGGAGGGCGAGTTCGGTGGGGCTGAAAGGCTTGGTGACGTAGTCGTCGGCACCCAGGCTGAGCCCGGTGATCCGGTCTTCGACGTCGTTGCGCGCGGTCAGGATGATCACCGGGACGCTTCGGCCACCGGGCACCCGGGCCTCGCGCAGAAGGTCCAGCCCGTCGACGTCGGGCAGCCCCAGGTCGAGGACCACCAGATCGGGGGTGGCCTCGCCCAGCAAGCGCAGGCCCTCCGCGCCCGATCCGGTGGACAGGACGGCGTGGCCGGCGCGTTCGAGGTAGCGGCGGACGAGGTCCCGCAGGTCCCGGTCGTCCTCCACGACGAGCACGGTGCTCATGAAACCATCATCGGCCGGTGCCGGGATCTCCGCATCCCCTCCACGCCAGTCCGTCTCCGCCGCAGTGACCCGCCTCTTGCGTCCAGACTGCCACAGGTGCCGGTGACCACCTCTTCTAGGCCACCGATGACCACCGCTCGGTGGGAACGGCAGCGCGATCAAGCCGCCGTGGACGGGCTTCCCACCGGCACCGCTCCCTGTGGGATCAACCAGCTCCACATCTCCTCCACATCGTCTGCGGATGACATCCGGATCTCCTGGCCACGCTGGGGGCCAGGAGATCCGGATTCTGGAGGTCGATCCGCATGAGCGTGCAGGACGCTGGAGGCAGTCCCCGGCCCGGCCCACCGACCGGCCGGGTGGCAGGTGAGGGAGCCGATCGGGTCAGGGTTCCGGCGCGGACGCCGGGGTGGGGCCGGGCGGTCCGGTGGAGCCGGCGCGCCACACAGGTGAGCGTGGCCGGTGCCGTGGTGTGGCAGCTGGCGGGGCACGTGACACGCGGGACGGCGTCGCCGGAGGCGTGGTGCCCGTTCGGCGGTTTCGAGACATTGTGGACCGTCCTGACCACAGGCCGGACCGTGCCCCACACGCACACCTCCAGCCTGGTCCTCGCCGTCGCGATCGTGCTGCTGGCCGTGAGCGGGCGGGGATTCTTCTGCGGCTGGCTGTGTCCCTTCGGGTCTCTGCAAGAAGGGGTTCACGTCGCGGCCACGGCCGTGACCGACCGGGTGCCGCCGCTGCGCCGCCTGCGCCGCCGGGCCACCCGGTCGGCGGTCTGGCGACGCGTGGACCGGGTCCTGCGGTGGGGGCGGTGGCTGGTGCTGGCCTGGGCGCTGATCGGGGCCGGGCTGACCGGGACCATGGTGTTCCGGGAGGCCGACCCGTGGGCGGCGCTGCTGTCCGTGGCGGAGTTCGAGCTGAGCCTGGCGTTCGCCGTCCTGCTGGTCACGTTCCTGCTCGCGCTCGTCGTGGAGCGGCCGTTCTGCCGGTACGCCTGCCCGCTGGGGGCCGTCCAGGGCCTGCTCGGAGCGGCCAGCCCTGTCGCCGTCCAGCGGGACGCGGCCACCTGCGCGGGATGCGATTTGTGCACCAGGGCGTGCCCGGTCGCCATTCCGGTCCACACGCGCACCCGGGTCACCGACACCACCTGCATCGGGTGCCTGGAGTGCGTCGCCGCCTGCCCGAGCCGGTCCGCTCTCGGCGTCACTCTCGCGCTACCGCTTCTGCCGGCACGCGCGAGCCGGTCCACGGCCGCCGGCCTCGACCCTGACGCCTCGTCCGTTCCCGTGCCGGCAGCGTCTCTGCCGGTCTCTTCCAGAGGTGACTGCGATGCCAGCTCCTGAGCTGTCCCTGCCCCGCAACCGCCAGCCCGTCCCGACGCGGACCCGGCTGACCACCTGGCGGCTGCCCGTCGTCGCCTACATCGCGGTGCTGGTCCTGCTGCCCGTCCTGGTGGTGGGCGGCGCCGTGACCGCCGGATGGTGGAGCACGGCTGGGCACGGCGGCGTGACCCTCAGCGGAGCCGGGGCCGACGGCGGTTCCGGGGCCGAGACGGGGGAGCGGGCCGTCCCCGGGAACCCTGCCGACGTGCGGGGATCGATGACGCTGCGGGAGGTCGCCGCCGCGTTCGCCCCGATCACCACGGCCGAGATCCTCGCCGCGTTCGGCGCCCCGGCCACGACCCCCGACACCACGCCCCTGAAGAACCTCGTGACCGAAGGCGGTGACGGGATGGACATCCCGGCCTTTCGCACCTGGCTGGAGCGCCACCTCACCCGCTGACCCCGCGTCAGCCTCCACACCGTCTCCACGCGGAGACCACATACGGTCCTCCGCATGGAGACAGGCTTTCACCAAGCAGAACACCACGAACCGCCTCCGGCTGAAGGCCGCGGGCCTCACCAGGGAGAACACCATGCGTCGTCCACTGACTATCGTCACCGCCACCGCCGCGGTTCTCGCGGCCGGCCTTCTCGCCGTCCCCGCCGTGGCGGCCACGAGCACCGCCCTTACCGGAACGGCGACCTGCCCGAGGGACGGCACCGCAGGCGGGATGCGCGACGGCACCGGCGCGGGCATGGGCCGGATGGGTCAGGGAGCCGTGCGCGGCAAGGGCCCCGGCAACGGCGCCGGAACGGGCCGCCGGGACAGCACGGTCTCCGATCCGCTGGCCGGGCTCGCCCGGGGCACCATGACGGCCGACCAGAAATCGGCGCTCGCCGGGATGGCGGAGGAGGAGAAGCTGGCCCGCGAC
>JAUPKQ010000055.1 GCA_030837345.1 Actinomycetota bacterium
AAACCACCGTGGAAAAGCCGGACAGACCGGCGACCTTCCCCTGCCCGAAACCACGACACCCGAAGAATCAAGATCTAAAACGGACGGAAATGATCAAAGAAACCCGATCGGTGGATCCGGGCTTAGAGACACTAGATATCCCTAAATGCCCTCTCGGAAAACCGACTAATTCATCTGTGGCATCATGGGCAATGATGATGCTCAAGGTAGCATCAAGGAATTGATTGGATTGACGCAAGTATTGTGAATCGATGGAGTCGGGGGCTCTATCCATCGCCACTGACCCGTGGGGGCCCCATGCGTTGCTCGCATTGTGAAGAACTTGTGCCGGAAGCGGCTGTTTCCTGTCCCTGGTGTGGCTCTACCTTCGACTGGACGCGGCTGCCCGCATGCGGGCCCGGGTGGGTGGCCACGCTCAACCTGGAGGATGCTGCGGCGGAGAAGGTCGTCGCGGGAGCGGACGCGTCGACCGGGAGGGGTGGGGCTTCAGTCACGGCATCGCGGTCTCTCGCGAGCCGGCCCCCGGATCTTCACAGGCCTGAGCCTGCGAGCCGTCATGGTGTCGCCCCGGCCGATGACGCCGTCGAGACCCCCGGGCCGATGACGACGCTCTCCAATGCCTAGGTCCATTCCCCCAGACCAGCCCGCCCGCGTCGAGGCCGTCGCCAACCAATCGCCGCCCTCGTACGGCACGGGCATGCCGCCTTTCGCTACATCACCCCCCAGGACTCTTGGGTCCGCTCCCGCCCTCCCCGGCTGGTGGGGGGCGGAGCGTCGACGTCGAGGACGGGTTCCCGGGCACGGGCCAACTGGATCGTCGGGGCAGCGGCGGGGCGTCGTCGGTCGATTCGGCCCAGGGGTACGTGAGCCAGCAGGATTCCGAGTTCGTCCTGACCGGCCACCCCTGCGGCAGCTTCGGCTCCGGGCCTTACGCTTCGGCCGCCATCGGCAATGACCGCACGAGTTGTCCGTTCGCGATGAACGTCAGGTTGGAGTACGTCAGGGCTGGCGGCAACGGCTCCACGGCAACCTTGCGTGTCGACAGCCCCACGACCACGAAGTACTACTCGATGACGTGCTCCGGCGATCAGCCGGTGTACTGCCGGGGTGGCGACGATGCGCTCGTCTACCTGTACGGCGGGAACCGCCAGGTTCTCCTGAGGTCGTGGCCGTGACGCCCGTTCTGCCCATTACTCATGGAAGCGGTTGGTCGATTGTGGTGCAGTGTTGATGCTCTTGTCGACGAGGTGGCGCGAGCCGTTCCGCCGCCGTCCTCGGCACCTCCAGGCGAGGGGAGTAGCGGTGTTGCTGGTCACCTGGCTCGGACTCGGGCTCGCCTTCGGGTACGTGATCCACCTCGCGCGCTTGACCGACGGCGTCTCGTCCGTGGCGAACAGCAACGCGGGCAACGCCCATGCGCCCTCCGTACCCGCCCTGCAAGCGGACACGGAGGTGAGTTCGCGAGCCCCGCAGAGGCTGGCGGCCGACGTCACTGATCCGCCCGCGAACGGGGCCAGCACCGTGGCTGTCACTCCGGGGATTGCGGGCCTCGCTCGATCCGCCCGGAAACCGGACGGAACACTGGCAGCCGACTTCGCCGACCTTCAGGACACTCTGAACGTGCACCGGATCGGGGTTGCTTTCGCGCCGGTCGGCAGCGACGATCCCATGGAGTTGGGCGACTGGACCACCGGAGCGGCCTGGTCAACCATCAAGGTTGCCCTCAGCATCGCAGTCTTCCGGGAGCCGCCTAACAAAACGACGACCTCCCTGGTGCACAACGCCATCACGCGGTCGGACAACGCTGCCGCCGAGAAACTGTGGGCGCACCTTGGGGGCGGGCGCGACGCCGCCGCGGCGGTCGACGCCGTCCTTGCCGACCACGGTGACGGCCGCACGAAGACTCAGCCGGACCGGACCAGGGCATCCTTCACGCCGTTCGGGCAGACGACCTGGTCTCTCGCAGATCAGGTCGTCTTCGCCTCTCATCTGGCCTGCACCTCTTCGGATTCGAAGGTCGTCGAGGAGATGCGCAGCGTGACGCCTGAGCAGCGCTGGGGCCTGGGGCGGTTGCCCGGCGCCGCCTTCAAAGGCGGATGGGGTCCCGACCTGTCTGGACGCTACCTGGTACGGCAGTTCGGTGTCGTCGAGGTCCATGGGCGGAGCGTCGCCGTAGCGATCGCGGCTGAGCCTCGCAGTGGAACGTTCGCCGACGGCACCGCGGCCCTGAACCGCGTCGCGGCCTGGTTGGCGCGCTCGCTGCCGCCCCAGCAGGGTTCCTGCGTTGCGGCGGCACCTCGTGTCCTGAGTCGCTAATTCGTAGTTACTTTCGGTGGGCTCGGGACATGGCGAGTCCGAAGCTTGATCCGGTGGTGTTGTCCGATGATGAGCGGTCGGTGCTGACCTGGTGGGCGCGGCGGCGGAAGACGGCGCAGGCGTTGGCGTTGCGGGCGCGAATCGTGCTGGCGTGCGCGCAGGAGGGGGCAACGATCGCGTCGGTGTCGACGGACGTGGAGGTGTCCCGAGCGACGGTGTCCAAGTGACGGGGCCGGTTTCTGGACAAGCGGCTGGACGGGCTGTCGGACGAGCCTCGGCCGGGCCGGCCACGGTTGATCACCGATGAGACGGTCGAGCAGGTCATCGTCAAGGCCCTGGAGGACACCCTAGGTCAGGACACACACTGGTCGACCGGGGCATGGCCGCGGCGACGGGGATGTCCCAGTCGAGCATCTCGCGGATCTGGCGGGCGTTCGGCCTGAACCCGCCCACCGTGGTCAGCCGCGCCACCATCGATCGCCGCAGTATCTCGCGCACCGCCGGGTCGTCAGGTCGCATCGTCGGCCTCGCGCATGCGGCCGTAGTACCACGCCACAATGCGGGTGGGCACAACCTCGATCCAGCCGAGGTCCGCGTCGACGCCGCGCGGCGCCGACGCGGACCTCGCATGCCCACGCACGTAGAGCGACCGCAGGTCGAAGAATCGGCCGCCCCGAGCACCCGCACCGAACCCCGTCGACCCTGTCGCCGTCCTGCCGTCCCCAACAGCCAGCGTCGTGAACAGAGCCGTCCGCCCCGTGGACGACGACAACGCCGCTCTTGTCCCCTGACCCTTCAAGGTGGTCGGCGACCTCCCGCTGCAGGCTGACACCGAGCACGACCAGCCGGAAGGTCAGCGAGTCGTCGAGGTGGTCTCCGTCCGCCGTCGTCCCGTCCACTCTCGTACTCTGCCATGGATGAACAGTGCCGCATGTCAACTGTTAAGGGATGATACGGATGACTGTCCTCCTCTGTCTCAACACGCTGGCCGCGCTCTCCGGCGCGGGTTTCGCGCTCCTCGCTGTGGCACGTCCACAGGCCATGAGCGGCTCGTCCGCGCCGACGTCGGGAGAGAGGTTCTTCGCCTCCATGTACGCCGCCCGCTCGATACCGTTGGGTCTGCTGGCGGCCGGACTGCCGTGGGCAACCCGCGGGGCCGCGGTGACCTGGCTCCTGTTCCTCGCGGCCGCTATCCAACTGCTGGACGTCGCGATCGGCGTCCGACGCACGGAGGTCGGGATGATCATTGGCCCGACGGTGGCAGCTGTCATCCATGTGGCCGCCGGGATGGCCGTCCGATAGCGCATCAAACTGCTCCGCCTGAGTTTCTGCGGTCTCCGCCGATCGCGGCTTCAGCGACACCGCGATCACGTTCGTCAGAGACACCACGATCCCGCTTCGGGCGAGACTACGAATGGTGATGACGCGAACAGGGATTCCCATGATCGGTCGGCGGCATTTCCGCGTGTTGCCGAAGCACGCTGATAGCACCCAAAGATGTCATCGTCACCTTATCGCGAGCTCAGAAAGGTTGCCCTGGCGAGACATAGACGCGCAATTCGTGAGGTGGAGAACCGTGAGCGTCAACGCGGATCAATGGACAATTTTAGCCAACTGTCTCTCCGCCATATCTGGAAAACCGCGAGTAGCGCGCTCCCGGCTGGCCGCACAGTGAGGCCGACCGTTTCTCCAGCCGCCAGGTCGACCCGAACCGCCGGGCTGCCGGACCAGTCGATGGCCGCTCGGATCTCATGCACACCGGGTTCGACGGGAGACCGCAAATCATGACCGCGCTCGAGCCTCCCGATCTCGGCGCCGTCGACGGTGATCCGGTACGAACGCAGCCGGTCTCGGTAGCCACCCGACGGGCGGCGCACCACGACCACGGCACCCACCGCGTCAGACGCTGATGTCGACATGACCACGACCTCCCGCGTGACGATGATCGGCATGAAGTTTGCCGCACGGTCGGGCCGACGTGGTGCCGAGCACTCCTCCTGACGGAAGTCCCGCCACACTGAACCCGGATCCACCGATCGGGTTTCTTTGATCATTTCCGTCCGTTTTAGATCTTGATTCTTCGGGTGTCGTGGTTTCGGGCAGGGGAAGGTCGCCGGTCTGTCCGGCTTTTCCACGGTGGTTT
>JAUPKQ010000056.1 GCA_030837345.1 Actinomycetota bacterium
GGGCCCCGGGCTCGGTGCCCGTCGAGGACGTCTGGGTCGACGGCCCCGGTGGGCGCGTCCACGCCCTGCTCCGGCGACCGGCTTCCGCCAGCGGCCCGGCCGCGGCCGCCGCCGGCCCGCTGCCGCTCGTGATCGACGTCCACGGCGGCCCGACCGCCCATGACACGGACGCTTTCCGGGCCTACCCGAGCGCCTGGGTCGACCACGGGTTCGCCGTCGTCCAGGTCAACTACCGGGGATCGACGGGGTACGGATCGGCGTGGCGGGACGCCCTTGAGTCGCGGGTGGGGCACGTCGAACTGGAGGACGTCGTCGCCGTCCGCGACCATCTGGTCGCCACAGGCGTCGCGGACGGCCAGCGGGTGGTGCTCGCCGGCGCGTCGTGGGGTGGCTTCCTCACCCTGCTCGGGCTGGGGACGTCCCCGGACCGCTGGGCGGTCGGCCTCGCCGGGGTCCCGGTCGCCGACTACGAAGCGTCCTACGAGGACGAGATGGAGGGGCTGAAGGCCTTCGACCGCTCACTGTTCGGCGGGTCGCCGCAGGAGGTGCCCGACCGGTACCGCGACTCCAGCCCGTTGACGTACGTGGACGCCGTCCGCGCCCCCGTCCTGGTCCTCGCCGGGGAGAACGATCCCCGGTGCCCGATCCGCCAGATCGAGAACTACCTCACCGCGCTGGCGGCGCGCGGCGTGACCCACGAGGTGTACCGGTACGACGCGGGCCACGGCTCGCTCGTCGACGACGAGCGGGTCCGGCAGATGCGCGCCGAACTGGAGTTCGTCGCACATCACCTGCCGGACCCGATGTCGTGACCGTGGCTCAGACCTCCGCGAACTCCGTGGCGACGAGTTCGGCGATCTGGGCGGTGTTCAGTGCCGCCCCCTTGCGCAGGTTGTCGCCGCACACGAAGAGTTCCAGCGTGTTGGGGAAGTCCAGCGCCTGGCGCAGACGGCCGACAAAGGTCGGGTCGGTGCCCACGCTGTCGGCCGGGGTGGGGAACTCCAGGTTCTCCGGGTCGTCGACGACGACGACGCTCGGAGCCTCGACGAGCGCGTCACGCGCCTCATCGACGGTGATGGCCTCGGCGAAGACCGCGTGCACGGCGAGCGAGTGCGTCGTGACGACGGGAACCCGCACGCAGGTGGCCGAGACCTTGAGGTCGGGAATCCCGAGGATCTTGCGGGATTCGTCGCGGACCTTGAGTTCCTCGCTCGTCCAGCCGTCGTCCTTGCGCGAGCCCGCCCACGGAACGACGTTGAGGGCAAGGGGAGCGGGGAAGGGTGACGGCGCGTCACCGAGCTTGTCGGCGAGGGCCCGGCGGACGTCGCCCGCGGTCCGCCCGAGCGAGCGGTCGCCCGCGACCGCCTGGAGTTCGTCGTGCAGGCGGTCGATGCCGGGCTGCCCAGCGCCGGAGGCGGCCTGGTAGGAGCACACGACCAGCTCGCGCAGGTTCCAGCGCCGGTGCAGGGCGCCGAGCGCGTCGATCATGGTGAGGGTCGTGCAGTTGGGGTTGCTGATGATGCCCTTGGGGCGGACCCGCGCCTGGGCGGGGTTGACCTCGGGCACGACGAGCGGCACGTCAGGGTCCATCCGGAACGCGCCGGAGTTGTCGACGACGACGGCGCCGTGCTCGACCGCGATGGGCGCCCACTGCGCCGACACCTCGTCGGGGACGTCGAACATCGCGACGTCCACGCCGTCGAACACCTCGGGCGCGAGCGCCCGCACCTCGACCTGTTCCCCGCGCACGGTGAGTTTCTTGCCCGCCGAACGCGCCGACGCGACGAGACGGATCTCGCCCCAGACGTCCGCTCGCGTCGACAGGATCTTCAACATCACCGTGCCGACGGCGCCGGTCGCACCGACAACGGCCAGAGTTGGCTTGCGGGTCAACGTCCCGTCCCTCCGTAGACCACGGCCTCGACCTGCTCGGTGTCCAGACCGAACGCCGTATGGACCGCACGGACCGCCGCGTCGACGTCGTCCGCCCTGGTGACGACGGAGATGCGGATCTCCGACGTGCTTATCATCTCGATGTTGACGCCGGCCTCGGCCAGAGCGGCGAAGAAGCGCGCCGACACGCCGGGGTGGCTGCGCATCCCCGCCCCGATCAGGGAGACCTTGCCGATCTGGTCGTCGTAGAGCAGCTTGTCGAAGCCGATGTCCGGCTGGACCTTCGTCAGGGCCTCCATCGCCTTCGTGCCGTCGGTCTTCGGAAGCGTGAAGGAGACGTCCGTCAGGCCGGTCGCCGCCGCGGAGACGTTCTGGACGATCATGTCGAGGTTGACGTCGGCCCTCGCGACCGTCTCGAAGATGGCCGCCGCCTCACCCGGCTTGTCCGGGACGCCGACCACCGTCACCTTGGCCTGGCTGCGGTCGTGCGCGACCCCCGAGATGATCGGATTCTCCATCGTGGCTCCCTCCGGCCGCACGGCCGGTTCATTGGTTACCCAGGTACCCGGGCGTTTGCTGAACGAGGACCGGACATGCACCGCCACACCGAAACGGCGGGCGTACTCGACGCAGCGCAGATGCAGCACCTTGGCCCCTGACGCGGCCATCTCCAGCATCTCCTCGCTGGAGATGCGCTCGATCCGGCGCGCGGTGGGGACGATCCGGGGATCGGCGGTGAAGACGCCGTCCACGTCGGTGTAGATCTCGCAGACGTCAGCGCCCATCGCGGCGGCGAGGGCGACGGCCGTCGTGTCGGAGGCACCGCGGCCGAGCGTCGTGACGTCCTTGGTGTTCTGGCTGACCCCCTGGAACCCGGCGATGATCGCGATGTCGCCCTCGGCGAGGCACTGGGTGATACGGCTGGGGGTGATGTCGATGATCCGGGCGTCGCCGTGGGTCGCGGTCGTGATCACCCCGGCCTGGCTACCGGTGAAGGACCGGGCCGTCACACCGATCTTGAGGGTGGCCATCGCCAGCAGGGCCGCCGAGATCCGCTCCCCCGCCGTCAACAGCATGTCGAGCTCACGCGGGGGTGGGGTCGGGCTGACCTGGTGGGCGAGGTCGAGGAGGTCATCGGTCGTGTCGCCCATCGCGGAGACGATGACGACGACGTCGTTGCCCGACTTCTTCGTGTCGACGATCCGGCGGGCGACCCGCTTGATGCCCTCGGCGTCCGCGACGGAGGACCCCCCGTACTTCTGCACGATCAGACCCACGGCGCACCTCTCCAGACGACCGTCGTGGCTCCGGGCCCCTCGGTCGGGCCGGAACTCAACCTCGTCGGAGCTTACCGGCCGGCCTTCACCGGAGCGGGTACGGTCCGCGGGGCGAGACCTCCGTCAGAAGGGGGCGCCGGCCGCCGAAACTCCCCCCACAAGCACCCCTGATGTGAAGATTCCGTGAGGACGACGCCCGGGAACCGCTCGTTGTCCGCGGTGGACCCTAGGGTGGTCGGACAAGAAATCAAGGGGGTCCCATGGACTACGCCCTCATCGAGAGCAACGACCTGGACGCCGGTACGGGGGTCGTCGCGCGCGGCGTCCGCCGGACGTTCGGCGACGTCGTCGCAGTCGACTCGATGGATCTCGATGTACCACCCGGCCGGGTCACCGCGCTCGTCGGTCCCAACGGGTCGGGCAAGACGACCTTACTGCTGGTCCTCGCCACGCTGCTCGCCCCGGACGCCGGAACGGTCACGGTGGCGGGGGCCGATCCCCGGACCGATCCGTGGGAGGTCCGCCGCCGCACCGGGTGGATGCCCGACGCCTTCGGCACCTGGGAGACGCTCACCTGCCGTGAGGTGCTCGAAACGGTCGCGGCCGCCTACCGGTTGCCCCGGGCCGGTATCCGCGCCCGCGTCGACGAGCTGCTCGAACTGGTCCACCTCGCCGATCTCGCCGACCGTCCGACACAGGTCCTCAGCAGGGGCCAGAAGCAGAGGCTCGGCCTCGCCCGGGCGCTCGTGCACTCCCCGGCGGTGCTCCTCCTGGACGAACCGGCCTCGGGTCTCGACCCACGATCACGGATCGAGCTGCGCGGAATCGTCCGTGATCTCGCCACGGCGGGCGCCGCCGTGCTCGTGTCGAGCCATGTCCTCGCGGAACTCGACACCCTCGCCGACCGGGCGGTCTTTGTCTCCGGCGGGTGCACCGTCTCCGTCCGCGACCTCGACGTCGCCTCGGCGGGGCCCCGCACCTGGACCGTCCGGGCCCTGGACGCCGGGGCGCTCGAACGCGCCCTGGACGCCCTGGGGCGGGTCCACGGCGATCCGGGCGTCGACGGAGCGGTCGAGCTCGAGCTCACCGGGGACGACGACGCGGCCTCTCTCCTTTCGGCACTCGTCCACGACGATGTGCCGGTGGTGTCCCTACGACCGTCCGGCGGGGTCCTGGAACAGGCGTACCTGTCACTGACGAAGGAGCGGCAGTGAGCGAGATCGTCGACACGCCCCCGGGACCACGCACCTGGCAGGTGAGCTGGACCGGCCTGCGGACCGTCGCGGTGCTGGAACTGCGCCAGCGGGTCCGCTCGACGCGGTGGATCACCATCCTCGTGATCTGGGCGCTGCTGCTCGGGGCGATGACGACGCTCCTGCACCTCGCCTTCCGACGCCTCGGTCAGGGCGGTGAGAGCGAGGAGGTCGGGGCGATCATCTTCGGCCTGATCGTGTACCTGGTCCTCTCCCTCGGATCGTTGATCTCCCCGGCGCTGTCGGCCACGAGCGTCAACGGCGACCGGTCCGCGGGAGTGCTCGCCACCCTCCAGACGACCCTGCTCACCCCGGCCGAGATCGCGCTGGGCAAGCTCGGTGCCGCCTGGCTGACGGCCCTGGCCTTCCTCGCGGTGGCGCTGCCGTTCCTCGGGTGGGGTTTCCTGGACGGCGGGACGCCCCCGGGCCGATTCCTCATCACCTTGACGTTGCTCGCGGTGATGTTGCTGGTGGTGTGCGCCGTCGGGCTCGGCTGGTCCGCGATCACCAGCCGGACGACGTCCTCGGCCGTGCTGACCTACCTGACGATCACCTTCGTCGGGGTCGGGCTCCCGGTGCTGTTCTTCATGCTCGCCCCCCTGGTGACGACGACCGAGCGACGCACCGTGCGCGACATGGTGTCCCAGTCGGCGGTCTGGGATCCGCGCGGGCAGGTCTGGATGTCGAACGAGATGAACGGCGACAGCCCCATGGTCTGCCGGGAATCGTTCCAGGAGACGACGGTCACCCACTCCGAACGGATCTGGTGGCTTCTCGCCGGCAATCCCTTCGTCGTCCTCGCCGACGCCTCACCGATGCCGGACGGGAACGGCGACGACATCCTCAGCAGCATCCGGACCAACGTCCGTGACCTTCGGCTCGGGGCGCCCGCGGTCCAGGACCGTTGCGCCGACTGGGGACGCATGAGGGCCGAGAACGCCGCCCAGCAGGAGAAGAGACAGAAGCAGAGGCAGGCCCTGAACGCGACCTGGCCCTACGGCCTCGCGGTGAACCTCCTGCTGGGGACGACCTTCACCGCCGTCGCGATCCGGCGGCTGCGCGCCCCGGCCGCGAAACTGCCGCGCGGCACACGCGTCGCCTGACGGTGATCCACGAACAGGTCGCGATCAGGTGATGTGAAGGGCCTCGAACTCGGCGTCGGCGACCGTCTCGTCGTCGACGTCGAGCCGGAGGTGGCCGATCATGGACTGGAGGACCCGAAGGGCGCTCGTCGCCCGGACCCCCCAGTTCGAGAGGTACGAGTACTGGAACCACCAGAGCGCTTCGTCGACCTCACCGGCACGGTAGTGGCGCAACCCGTGCGAGAGGTCGGCGGCGACGTCGGCGAGGTCGTCGGAGAGACTGGCCGCGACCACCTCGCCGTTCGTCAGCGGGTCGACGACGTCGGCGTACTCGTCGAGACCGTCGAAGAGGTTCGCCAGACCCGCCCGGACGGGGTCGACGTCCGGTTCCGGTCCGGTGTCCGGCTCGAACCGGCGGCTCGGTACGACGTCGGTGATCGCCCCGAGGCGCGCTCCTGTCAGAAGGATCTGCGACAGGGCCAGCAACAGGATGGGGATCGCGGTGTCCGGTTCGGAACCCGCCGCGACCTCCGTGACGGCGTCCAGGTAGGCGTGCGCGTCCTGCGCCGTCTCGTCGGCCAGGCGGCGCAGTTCGAGCACCTCACTGGTCAGATCGACCAGATGCTCCTCGCCGACCGGTACGGACTGTGACTCGTCAGACATCGAGCAGTCTCCTCCCCTCGAAGGCGCGGCCCAGGGTCAGCTCGTCGGCGTATTCGAGATCTCCGCCGACCGGCAGTCCGGACGCGAGCCGGGTTACGCGCAGGCCCATCGGCTTGAGAAGCCGGGCCAGGTAGGTGGCTGTGGCCTCGCCCTCGAGATTCGGGTCGGTGGCGAGGATGATCTCGGTGACGTCGTCCGACGCCAACCGGGTGACGAGTTCCTTGACGCGCAGATCGTCGGGACCGATGCCCTCGATCGGGCTGATCGCCCCGCCGAGGACGTGGTACCGGCCCCGGAACTCCCGGGTCTTCTCGATCGCGACGACGTCCTTCGGTTCCTCGACGACGCACAGCACCGAGGGGTCACGACGGGCGTCGGAACAGATACGGCACAGCTCCTGGGCGGAGACGTTCCCGCACAGGGAGCAGAACCGAACCTTCTCGGTCACCTCCACCAAGACCTCTACCAACCGGCGGATGTCGGTCGGATCGGCTTGCAGGAGGTGGAACGCGATTCTCTGGGCGCTCTTGGGACCGACCCCGGGCAAACGCCCGAGTTCGTCGATCAGGTCTTGGACAACGCCCTCGTACACACCTTGAGCCTACGTGTTCTGGGGCCGACGTTCACCGTCCGACTGCCCAGGAGGTGTCCGTGCCGTTCGTCTCGTCCCGTTCGCGGCGATCCCCGAGCGCCCCGGACGGCCGGTCAGCAGCTCGCCCGGTCAGTAGCGGAACAGGGAGACGGCCTCCTGGAGTTCACCGGCCAGCATCGACATCTGGGCGGCGGACTCGCTCGTGGCCCGAGCCGCATCGTGGGTGCGATGCGCATTGGCGTTGACCTCGGAGATGCCGTGGTTGATCGCCTCCGTGCCGTCGGCCGCGACGGACAGATCGTTCGCCATGCTCCTCGTGGTGGCGCTCTGCTGCTCCACCGCGGAGGCGATGGTGTTCTGGTACCCGTTGATCTGGCTGATCACCTCGGTGACACCCGAGATCGACTCCACGGCGCGCCGGGCGTCCTCCTGGATCACCTCGACGCTCTCGGAGATGTCCTTGGTCGCCCGGGCCGTCTCCTGCGCGAGGTCCTTCACCTCGCTGGCCACCACGGCGAAGCCCTTGCCCGCCTCACCGGCGCGGGCGGCCTCGATGGTCGCGTTGAGGGCCAGCAGGTTGGTTTGCTCGGCGATGGACGTGATGAGCTTGATGACATCGTCGATCCGTGCGGACGACTCCCCCAACCTCACCATGATCGCTTCGGCGCCGCTCGCGACGTCGACGGCGCCCGCGGCCACCTTCGCCGCGTCGTGGGCGTTGGCGGAGATGGAACGGACGGCGGCCTCCATCTCCTCCGCCCCGCCGGCGACGGAGTGCACGCGGGTGCTGACGGTGCCCGCGGAGTCACCGATGGTCCCGATCTGCAAGGAGGTGCCGTCGGCGCTCTCGGCCAGGGTGCGGCTGGCGCCCTCGAGCTCCTGGGTGCGAAGGCCCAGGGCACCGCTGGTGCTCGCGAGCACCGCGACGGTCTCCCGCATCCGCCGGACGGCCTTGTTCAGCGCGATCGCCATCTGCCCGATCTCGTTGCGCACCGGGACGTCGCACTCGGCGGTCAGGTCACCTCCGGCCACCTCGTCGAGCACCCTGCGGAAGCGCGAGAGCGGGGAGGTGATGGCCGTGGCGATGGCCAGCGCCATGGCGAGGGTGACAAGGATCGCGATCGCCAGTGAGGCACCGGCCACCGTCCTGGCCAGGTTCAGCGAATTCGTGGTGACGTCCAGCTTCGCCTTGGCCGCGGCGCTCGACAGACCCGAGAGCGTCTCCAGTTCACCGAGCGCCTGCTTGGAGATCGCCCCCAGCTCGTTGCTGCCGGCCTGCCACTCCGCGTTCTTGCCGGCGGCCTTCAACCCGTTCACCCGGACGACCCCGTCCTGATAGGTCTTCCACAGGGCCTGGAACTGGTCGAGGCTCTTTCGCTGTTGCGCCGTCAGCGGCTGACGGCGATAGATCGCGATGCTCGAGTCGATCTCGGTGAGCAGCTGTGATGTCTGGGCCGCGTAGTCCGCCTTACCCTGGGCGTCGACCGCCGTGGAGGTCTTGATCGCCATGATGCGGGCATTGCCCACGGTCACCCGCAGCCGCCCCAGCATCTCGCCGGGCACCATGCCCTCGGTGTAGATCCTCTGCCCGGCGTCGGCGATGCGATTCGTCTGCACCTGGTTGACCACCCCCACTCCCAGCGCGGCCAGACACGCGATGAGCGCCACAACGATGATGTTGGTGCGCACACCGAATCGGCCGAAGACTCGCTGGTAAGCAGGCATAATCATCAAGCCCCTTTGCTGACACAGGAGGTGGGACGGATCTCTCGCCGGACTGCTCCCTCAGAGATCGGCTCGGCGCGTGCCTATCTTGAGGCGCCCGCACCGACCCGTCTGCCCGCCAGAAGGACGGCGTCAGCCGCCGCCCTCGTCGATCACCGCGGTGCAGAGCGGCGGCCAGACGTCGAGGGCCCAGGGGCCGAAGTCGCGACCGGTGAGGCAGACACAGGCGAGCCCCCCGGGCCGGTCGACCCACAGGAACGACCCTGTCTGGCCGAAATGCCCTCCCGCGGACGCCGGGACCGCCTCCCCGGACCAGTGGCCGGGCCGCCCGAAGTTCCGTTCGACACCGAGTCCCCAGTCGCACGGTTCGAACCTGCCGACCCCGGGGATCACCCCGGTCAGGCCGGGGAACTGCACCGTGAACGCGTCGTCGAGCGTCTCACCGGCCAGGAGCTTCGGGGCGAGCAGCTCCCCGGCGAACAGGATCAGGTCGTCGACGGTGCTGGCGAACCCGTGGGCGGGCGACCCCACCGGATCGGTACCCGACATCCCCAACGGGTCGAGGACGGCCTCGCGGAGATAGCCGGCGAACGGTATCCCGCTGGCGCGTTCGAGATGCGCCGCGGCGTCCTCGAAGCCCGAGTTGGAGTAGATCCGGCGCCTCCCCGGCTCGGCGATCACTCTGGTGCCGTCGAACGCGTACCCGGACGTGTGGGACAGGACGTGGCGCAGGGTCGACCCGGAAGGCCCGACGGGGTCGTCGAGCTCGACGGCGCCCTCCTCGACCGCCAGGAGCAACGCGTACGTGGTGAGCAGCTTGGAGACCGAGGCGATCGGGAGCTGCCTCGTCGTGACGCCCCGGGCTCCGACGACGCCGTCCGGGGTCGCCACAGCCACCGACGCCTGCGGAACGGGCCAGCCGTCGATCTGTTCCAGGGCCTTCACTCGTCGCGCTCCTCGATGACACGACCTCCCAGCAGCTGCGCGACGACCGAGGGGCCGACCATCCCCGTCTCCTCGATGGTCGGATCGTCCTTACTCGGTTCGTCGTCCATCTCCCCTGCCGCCGGGACGGCGGGGGCAGGGGCAGGGGTCGAGGCGCGCATCGTCGCGTAGCGGCTCGTCGGAGGGGTGACGGACGCTGTCGCGGGCGCGGTGGCAGGCGCTGTGGCGCGGCCACCGGTCCCCGGCCCGGGGGCCTGTCTCATCTCGGGGCGCTGGGGAAGCAGCGTGCCGGTCGGTCTGGCGTAGGGGTCGAAGTCGTCCTCGGGCGGCGGCTCGTCGGCAGGCGGCTCGGGAGGGAGAGGAATGTCGTCGCCGGCAGGTGCCGCCGGACGCCGGAACCCGCCGGACGCCGGCCCCCGTCCGGCACCCACCGCTGGACCCCGGCCCGCACCCGTGACCGGACCCCGGGCCGCGGCCGGAGAAGGCCCCCCGGCGCGGGACGGGCCCGACGAAGCGGCCACGGGAGCGGCGACTGCCCCGGGAGCAGGCCTCCCAGGAGCAGGCGACCCGGGAGCGGCGGCGAGGCGATCCGTCCCGCCACGCGGACGGTCCCACGGCCGAGGAGCCCCCGCCCCGGAGGGACCCTGGCGGGAGGGTGCTGGTGCGGACCGCCTCTGCTCACGTGGCGGCCCCGCGGGCGCCGGGCCTCCCGGACGGGGTTCCCACCCGGGAGGCTCCGTCGGCGGGCGTCGGTCCGTCGGTCCCGTGGACGACGTCGGTCCCGGTGGCGGGCCACCGGACACCGCCTCGATCCGCACATCCAGCCCGGTCACCTCGACCAGGGACTTGCGGACGTACTCGGCATGGGAACCGCGGCCGAAGCTGGCGGCGCGTCCCGGGCTGTCGAAGGTGAGGATCAGCCGATCGCCGTCCAGGTCGAGAACCTGCGCGTACTCGGACACGAGGGTCCAGGTCATCCTGCGCATTCCGCGCAGGACGGCCAGAACGTCCGGCCACAGACGACGTACGGTCTCGACACCGGCGTCCGGGGAGTTGGCCGGGGCGGTCGGTGGCGTCCGCTGCGGGCCGTCCACGGGGGGTCGGGCCGCCCGGTCCGGCTGAACCGCCCGGTCCGGCTGAACCGCCCGGTCCGGCTGAGGAGCCCTGGCCGCGGACGGCCTGTCGGCGGGGCGGGCCGGGGCGGGCGGCGCTGAGGGAGGCCCGGCGGGCGGCGGGGACACCGAACCACCCGGGGCGACGGCCCCCATCCGCTTCTCGATCCGGTCGACCCGGGCACGCAGGCCACGCTCGGTGTCCTCCGAGCCGGGCAACAGCAGGCGGGCGGCGAGCAGCTCCAGCTGGAGACGCGGCGACGTCGCGCCGGTCATCTCGGTGAGGGCCGTGTTGACGACGTCGGCCGCCCGGGAGAGCTCCGACCGCCCGAACCTCGACGTCTGGCCCTTCATCCGCTCGAACTGGTCGGCGGGCAGGCCGCGGAGGACGGTGTGGCCACCGTCCGGCACCGCGGCGATGACGAGGAGGTCGCGGAGGCGTTCGAGGAGATCCTCGACAAAACGGCGGGGGTCAAGACCCGAGGAGATGATCCGGTCGAGGACGCCGAACACGGCACGCCCGTCACCGGCCGCGAGACCGTCGAGCATCTCGTCGAGGAACGTCGCATCGGTGTACCCGAGCAAGGAGACAGCGAGGGCGTACGTCAGCCCGTCCTCCCCCGCGCCCGCGATCAGCTGGTCGAGAACGGAGAGCGAGTCACGGACCGAACCGGCCCCGGCCCGGACGACGAGGGGCAGCACTCCCTGCCCCACCTGGACGCCCTCGGCCTCGGCGAGCTCACCGAGATACGCCTGGAGACGCTCGGGCGGGACGAGCCGGAACGGGTAGTGATGGGTCCGGGAGCGGATCGTCCCGATGACCTTCTCGGGTTCGGTCGTCGCGAACACGAACCGGACGTGGGGCGGAGGCTCCTCCACGATCTTCAGCAGCGCGTTGAACCCCTGCGTCGAGACCATGTGGGCCTCGTCGATGATGAAGACCTTGAAACGGTCCCGGGCGGGGGCGAAGACGGCCCGCTCCCGGAGGCTTCTCGCGTCGTCCACACCGCCGTGGCTCGCGGCGTCGATCTCGACGACGTCGAGGCTCCCCGGCCCCCCACGGGCGAGGTCGACGCAGGAGGGACACACCCCGCACGGCGTCGGCGTCGGACCTTCGGCGCAGTTCAGGCACCGGGCGAGGATCCGGGCGCTGGTGGTCTTGCCGCACCCACGCGGACCGGAGAACAGATAGGCGTGGTTCACCCGGTCCTTGCCGAGCGCGGCGCACAGCGGCACCGTCACATGCTCCTGGCCGATCACCTCGGCGAAGCTCTCAGGACGGTAGCGGCGGTACAGCGCTGTCGACACGCGTGCGAGCCTACGTGCCTTCGGTGGCTTGTCACGGCGAGTCCGGCGACCCTGTGGACAACGCCGGGAGGCCGGGGGGACGAAGCGAGGACCCCCCGCGCACCCGCCAGAGCCTGCCTACCCTTGCTGCCTTCCGGCCCTGGGGGAGTTCAGCGGGATGACGCCACGCGAGGGGTCGCCGACCACTCTAGCCCCTTCCCTGGTCCGGTTCGCCCACCGGACGGGGCCCGTTCCCGGCCCCGCTCTCTGCGCGAGGCACCGGACGGGAGCCGGTAGACTCGACGGCGGAGGATTCGCCTAGTGGCCTAGGGCGCACGATTGGAAATCGTGTTGGGCTAACACCCTCAGGGGTTCAAATCCCCTATCCTCCGCCACTCGACCAGGGTGGATGCCAGAGCGTGACGAACCGTCACCCCGGCATCCACCCTGGTCGGTCTCGTCCCCAGCACCGTCAGATGGCCCGGAGGTGGGGACTCAGAGCGCTGGAGACCGACAAGGCCCGTTTCAGGTCGGACACGAACTCGTCGATCTGGTCCCGGCACATACCCGGCATGCACACGACGTGCGCGGTCCGCCCGTCCCTCGCCAGCACCCACTTCGCGAGGACCGCGGTCGGTGGTTCGGCCAGCGTCACGGTGAAGGCATGAGGGTTGATACGGGTGGGCCATCCGAGCGCCTGGATCTGGCCGTGCGTGTAGCGGGCCAGGCGGCGGGACGCCCGGGCCCGTCGTCGCAGCCCTTCGGCTCCCAGGGTGGAGAGGACCCACCAGAGGATCAGCGGGGCATGGCCCGACCGGGATCCGGTGATCGTCGAATCGACGGAGCCGGTGTACGGAATCCTCGTGAGAACACCGGCTCCCGACGGCCCGGCGTAGACGAGCACCCCGCACGGCATCAGCGTCCCGAGGAACTTGTGTCCGCTGACCGCCATGCTCGTCACCCCGGTGGAGAAGTCGAACGCCGGGCGTTCGCCCTCCGGCAGCAGAGCCAGAGGGACGCCCGACAGCGCGGCGTCGACGTGGATCCGGCGGCGGACGACCCCGAGGTCGTCGCACACGGCGACGATGCCGGGCACGTCGTCGACCGCCTCGGTCATCGTGGTTCCGGCCGTGGCGACGACGGTCGCCGGGCGACCGCGCCGAGGAGCGAGTGCCCTCCGGAATCCGGCGATGTCCATGCTCCCGCTGGAATGCGTCGGCACGACGACCAGGGGAAGACCTACCAGATGGGCCCCCTTGGCGACCGAGTAGTGAGCCGCGGCGGAGGTGTAGAGGACGGAGTCGGGGTAACGCCGACGAGCGTCGTGCAGGGCGTGCAGGACACTCTCGGTCGACCCTGTCGTCACGTACCCCCAGCGTTCCTCAGGTGCGTGGAGGATATCCGCGACGGCCGCGACCACCTCCCTCTCCAGCGGCTTGGTGTGGTTACGGCCGAGCCCCGGGTCCTCGGGATCACCCACGTTGTTGAGCAGTTGCCCCGTCAGGATCTCGGCGAGCTCGGGGAATGCCAGGTCAGTGGCACCGGGGAAACCGATGTCGTATCGCTGGACACCTTTCATCTCCAGGAGCATCGTCTTCAGGAACAGCCGCGGATCGGAACTTTCCCCTGGTGTCATCGGAATCATGTTCACCCTCCCCGAGCAGCGACGAGCCGGTTGTTGTCCGCGCGCCACAGATTGAGGTTGAGCTCCTCCATCCACCGGAGGACGAGCTGGTGTTCCGGATCGTTTCGGAGCTCTTCCGCAGCCACCCCCCTCCACGCGTACAGGGCGTCGAGCGGAGAGACACTCAAAGAACCGGTGGTACGGATCTTCAGTGTGTTGAACTCCAGGATCCCCCGGCGGTCGCAGATGACGATCGTCGAATCGATCAGCGCGATCCTGATCGTGGCCGGGATATCGGCTTGACGATCGTACGTCGCGCAGGCCTCCGACCAGGAACCGGTGGAGGTGTCGAGACTGCTCACCCCCAGACCGATGTAACACGCGTCCTCGGCCATCTCGTCGTCCACCCGGTTCGCCAGGTCACGACGGATGTCGAAGGAGGCGCTCGCCGATCTCTGGAGCACCACGTTGTTCATGTCGAAGAGCAGCCGGGGAAGATTGTTGGTCTCCGGTCCGGACAGCCACAGCTTCGTCGCGGCGTGCAGGGCGAACCACCGCTTGCGATCCGTCGGCTGGGCGTAGAGGAAGGCGAGCCCGTAAGGTGCGATCGGATCGCGGTAACGGTTCTCCCAAGCATGCCCCGAATGCCTCACGTTCATGTTGCGCATTCTCTCCACGGCCTGCTGCCGAAGATCGATCTCCTGTTGGAAGTCGTCCGTGCCGAACACACCCCCACGCTCGGCGCTGCTCATCGGCTTCCCGCCGTCCGGTGGTTCGACCATTCGCGTCACCATCGGGCGCTACACCGCCAGGTCACTGAGTCGCTGGTCGAGAACGGTCAGCGGGTCCGGGGTACCCCGGCCGAGGTTCTCGTACACCCCGGGCCTGGACCGTTTGAGCCAGACGCCCCACGCGAATCCCCCCGCACCGGTGAGGACGACGATCACAGCGACGAGCCACGGCAGCGGTGACCCAGGGGAGACGCCGAGCAGGGACGACAGGTTGCTCGCCATGAACACCAGCAGCAGGACGCCGAGAACGCCACCGATGCTGGGGCCCACCTGACGGATCATCACCGATTCCCGGGCGCCACCTCCGGCGCCGAAGAAGGACCGGGCCGCCATCGAGGAGGCCGTCAGCAGGAGCAGCACGCACAACGCTCCGATGGTGGACAGCCAGACGAACATCGTCCCCATCGGGTCGGCACCGCTGACGACGAACACGACGATCACGAGCAGGGAGACGAGCGACTGGAGGAGCGAGCCGCCCAGAGGAGCGCCGCCCTTGCTGCCCTCGCTGACCTTCGCCCAGGACGACGGCAGGACGTCCTCCCGGGCGAGGGCGAAGACGTACCGGGCCACGGTCGCGTGGAAGGCGGACATCGCGGCGAGGACGCTGGTGACGAGGAGCAGGGTCGCCAAGGTGACCACTCCCGGCCCGAACACGTGGTCGAGGACCATCAGCGGGCCCCGCCCGGGGTCGCGGGCGGCTTCGACGACGTGGTCGGGTCCGGCGGCCGTCGCGTAGGCCCAGGCCGACACGGCGTAGAAGACGCCCAGGAAGACGATCCCTCCGAAGGTCGCCCCGCCGACGGCCCCGTGCGAACGGGCCTCCTCACCGAAGGCGGGAGGGCTCTCGGCGCCCGTGAAAGCGGCCATCGCGAAGGCGAGCGCACCGGAAGCGCCCGTCGCGACGAGGCTCGACGGCATCAGCGGCTCCAGGCTGATCGGCCCGCTGGCGGGGTTGAAGAACGCCGCCGCGTCGAACAGGAGGATGGTCGCGATCTCCACGGCGAGGAGCGAGCCGAGGACCTTGGCATTCGCCGCTCCCCGGAATCGTCCCAGCGCCCCGACGATCACCCAGGCCGCGAGCGCCCACCACCACCAGAAGCCTCCGACGAGACCGGCCAGCGTCGTTCCGATCAGCGCGAACAGCGAGATCTGGATGGCGTTGTACCCGAGCAGGGCGACCGTGGCACCGGCGACTCCAGCGGCGGGGCTGACCCCCTGGGCGAGCTGGGCGTAGAACGGCGCGCTGTGCAGCACGTACTTGGACATCGCCACGTACCCGATCGCCAGCACACTCACGACAGACATGATCACGAGGAAGGACAGCGGGACACCGACGACGCCGGTGAGTGCGTAGGTCGAGACGATGCCGCCGACGAGGACGGTCAGCGGGGAACTCGCTCCGACGGAGAAAACGAAGAGGGAGGACTTGCCGAGCGTTCTTCTCGCCAGGGTGATACGGCTCACCTGATGACCGCCGCTTCGCCGGTCCGGACGCCGGACGCACCGGTCGTGCGTACCGGTGCGTCGTTGACACCGTGCATCAAGATTCTCTTTTCATGATTTCTCATTGACGATCCGTCACCCGCGATCAGTTCGATCATTGATCGCGCGTTCCCCACAGACACCACGAGGATGCTCCCAACAATTGTCATCACCCACGAATTGCGGGCGATGATCGGAGTTTCACTGTTCTCACCGGTCGCCGCAGGTGGTGACGACGAAAAGGAGGTGAGACGCGCATGATTTCCACCAGCCGTGTCCGACAGCCACGCATGATGGCGGGGCCGACAATACGTCGCGCATTGAGCCGCTCCGGGCCATTGCTCCCGAAGGAACCAATTTGTAACGTATGGTAAAGGCATGACTACAGGGACCATGGTCCTGAGACAAGGGGGCGGGAGCGGTCTCGCGGGGTACTCGGGTCGCAGGTGGTCAGCGATTTCCGAATGGCAGATCGGTCGAACCCCCGGAAAGATCGACCATTCCCCGGCGGGCGGCAATGATGACCGCCTGCAATTGACTGTGGACGCCAAGTTTGGCCGTGATGCTCTTCACGTGTCCACGGACGCTGTGCACGCTGATACCGAGCGACCGGGCGATCGTCGGAACATCGCCCCCGGCGGCGAGCCCGTCGAGAACGTCGCCCTCCCTCGCCGTGATGCCGGCCATTCCCCGGGCCTGCTCCCGGGTGGGGGCGTCAGAGACGTCCCCGGCCCGCCCGGGCGATTCGTGGATCACCATCAGGTGCCCGCCGTCCTCGGGTCGCGCCCCGGCATACGCCCCGACCCGGACCCGGACGAGCCGGCGCTCGCCGTCGCTCCGGCCGACCGTGCACCAGGAGCCCCCGGCGTCGCGGATGGGGAACGAGCAGAGCGACGCCCGCGAAGACGCCGGGGCGACGGGGTGCGAGACCTCGGTCACCGCACGGCCGTCCTCGTCCCGCAGATCGATGGCGGAGAAGACGGGACGGCCGAGAAGCTGGTCCGGCGAGCGTCCGAGCACGGTGAGGACCGGCTGGTTGAAGGATTCGATCCGCAACGAGCCGTCGAGCTGGATCACCGGATCCTCGATCATCGCCAGCAACGTCCCGTGGCGTTGCTCCGACCGGGTCAAGGCGGCCTGGAGCTCGATCTCGTGGGTGACGTCACGACCGTGGACGGCGGTGTACTCCGCCCCCGTCACCGGATCGCGCACGAGGCTGGACAGGGTGTCGAACCAGCGGATCTGGCCGTCACGACACCGCAGGCGGAGCCTGGTGGGGACATCACGCCCCCCGGCAGAGACCGACGCCCGCGCACGCCACACCTGAGGCATCTGATCGGGTTCGAGCAACCCGTCGGGACGTTTGCCGATCACCTGGTCCAGCGTGGCGCCGATCACCGCCAGGCCCGCGTCGGAGACGTGGACGCAGACGTGGTCGGAGTTGAGCAGCATCAGGAAGGCGAGGTTCCCGCCGCTGACCTCGCTCCAGAGGCACTGATGACCGAGGGGGAGGCCGACGGGGGTCACGACGGCCGCCGCCGGGGAGGGACGGCTGGTGCTGCCCAGGGCGCGGAATCCCGGTGGTGCACGATCAGCTCTCTCCTCACGACGGCCGGGTGACGCATGGTAACGGTTGCCCTACGCCATAGGTCACCCCCAAGTGGGGGTGTCCTGAAGCGGCAAATACCCCTTCATTGAGGGATTCATTTGTCGCTGACCTGCGGCGATATGGTCACCCACGAAACTCACCTCACGTGATCCAAATCACATTACTGGTACGTATCTTCGACAATAGTAATTCTCGAAGTCCGCCGTTCGGCCCACTGTGAATCTCCTCCGTTCATCCGTGTCCACCGAATGTGCCAGCCGGGAGACGTGGATCCACACTGGGACGACCGCTTGGGTGCGGTTCATCTCTTCCCGCCCCGACGGCGGCAGGCAAGGAATGATCAACAGACAGTTCCCCGACCGATCAGGAGCCTTGTTCGATGCAGCTCGGCATCTACACCTTCGGCGACGTCCCTTCGCACCGCGATGGCGGCCCGGGGGATCCCGGACAGCGATTGCGGGAGCTGATCGACCAGGCGGTGCTGGCGGACGACATCGGCCTCGATGTCATCGGCGTCGGGGAGCACCACCGGCCCGAGTACGCCGTCTCGGCCCCGGCCGTCGTGCTGGGGGCCGTCGCCTCCCGGACCCGCCGGATCCGTCTGACCAGTGCCGTCAACGTGCTGAGTTCCGACGACCCGGTCCGCGTCTACCAGCAGTTCGCCACACTCGACCTCCTCTCGGACGGACGGGCCGAGATCATGGTCGGGCGGGGGTCCTTCGTCGAGTCCTTCCCCCTGTTCGGGTACACCCTCGACGACTACGACGAGCTGTTCACCACCAAGCTGGACCTCCTGCTCGCCGTCCGCTCCTCGGAGAAGGTCACCTGGAGCGGACAGCACCGGGCCGCCCTCGACGACCTCGGCGTCCACCCCCGCGCGCAACAGAACCCCCTGCCCGTCTGGATGGCCGCCGGCGGGACCGCCCACTCGATCGCCCGCGCCGGCTATCTCGGCCTCCCCCTCGCCCTCGCCGTCATCGGCGGACAACCCGCCCGTTTCGCCCCTCTCCTTCGGCTGTACCGCCGCTCCGCGGACGAAGGAGGCCACGCTCCGGTGACGACGCCGATCGGCCTGAACCTCCATGGGTTCATCGCCGACACCTCGCAGGCGGCCGACGACATCCTCTTCTCCGGCTACCGTCGCGCGATGAGCCGGATCGGGACCGAACGCGGCTTCGGCCCCTTCACCCGGGAGGCCTTCGACGACGGGCGGGGGCCCGGGGGCCATCTCCTCGTCGGCAGTCCCGCCGAGGTCGCCGAACGCATCCTCCAGATCCACGAGACCCTGCGACCCCAGCGGCTGCTGATCCAGCTGGACGTCGGCGGCATACCGCACGCGCAGCTGATGCGATCGATCGAGCTGTTCGGCCGGGAGGTCGCTCCCGCGGTCCGGGCGGTCCTCGCCCCCTCGTGCTGACGACCGGACAGAGCGGGCATTCTCCGTACAGGTCCCGCTACGAAGGGTAATCTCGGGTGGCGTGGCGTCTCTCCCTCGTCCCTGCCTCGACGTCGTCGGAGAGCTTGATCGCTCCGAGTGGCTCGAGCTCCACCGCGAACAGGTCCGGCGGACGGCGTTCCCGGCCTCCGTTGTCGCCGTGGGAGCCTCGGCGCTGGTCGCGATGGGGATCGCCCGGGCCGCGGGGGCTCCGTCCGGACCTCTCGCCGTCACGGCCGCCCTCGCGGCCGGCATGCTCGCCGTCTTCGTCGCGGGCTACCTCTGGCTCGGTCCGAGGGCGGCCTTCGCCACGGTGCCCGCATCGGCCCGGACGACGCGGTGGCGCGTCGGCGCCGAAGGGCTGCGCGCCGAGACGGGCGGCATCACGGACGAGCTGGGCTGGGACGACATCCTGCGGGTCCGCCTGACCCGGCGGCTGGTCACCCTCGAACTCTCGGGGGGACGAGGCCTGCTCGCCCTGCCCCGCCGGACGGTCACCGAGGTCGGCGAGGCGCTGATCCTTGGCTGGGCGGCTCCCGAGACCTCCCGCAATCCGTCACCGAGTCAGAACGCGACTCCGTAGCGTCACCTTCGACGCTCCATCCGGTACCGGATCGCACGGCGACACCGAAGACTCCGTAGAGTACCCAGGGTGATCTTCAAGGCGGTCGGGGATACGCGGCCCTACCCCGATCATGGGTTCGTCACGACCCGGCAGTGGGCCAAGGTCCCCCC
>JAUPKQ010000057.1 GCA_030837345.1 Actinomycetota bacterium
ACCGGACGCCTCCCGCCGCCGTCCCCGCCTTGCCCCGGCGAGTGAGCGGCCCGGGTCCGGGCCTGGCCCCGGGACCTGCCCCGGCGCCGGCGTGGGCCGGTGACCGGGCTCCCGGCGGCCCCTGGGCCGGTGACCGGGCCCCGGGCGGGGGACACGGCGTCAGCACGGGGGTCGGTCAGCGCTTCGCGGTGCCCGACCGGGCGCTGCTCCTCCGGGTTCTCGCGGGTCTGCGCCGCCTGTGACGGTGCCGCCGGTCCACGGGACACCGAACCGGCCGTCGTGCGCGACCTCGGCGAGCGGACGGCGCCCCCGGCGCAGCGAGGGCGACCGCCGGTCGGGCGCGGGGTGGCCGAGGCTGACGACGCCGACGATCCGGCGGTCCTCGGGGACGCCGAACGCCGTCCGCACTGCGGCGTGACGCTCCGGGGGGACCCCGAAGAAGCAGCTGCCCAGCCCGGCGTCCACCGCGGCCAGGAGCATGGTCATCGCGGCCATCCCGGTGTCGACGTCCCAGTACGGGACGGGCCACAGGCTCTCGTCCCGCGGGCGCCGGCCTTTGTCTGGCTCGGCGTACCGGTCGAGGTACCGGGAGGGGTCGGACAGGCACAGCACGAGGACCGGTGCCGTCCGCATCCCGGTCAGCCAGCGGTCGGGTGCCGCGCCGGGATCCGTCGTCGCGGCCCAGAACCGCTCCCGGTCCCCGGGGTCCGCGAGGACGACGAAGTCCCGGCCCTGCGCGAACCCGGCGCTCGGCGCCCGCGTGGCGAGGTCGAGGATCCGGGTGAGCGTGTCGTGGGGGACGCCGCGGGCCGGGTCGTAGGTGCGCACCATGCGGCGGGACCGTGCCGCGTCGAGGAGTTCCACGGGCCGATGATCCCCTCACCTCGGGTTCTGTGTCGTCCCGGACCCTCGTACCCTGAGGGCGTGGACGCCCCGGTGCAGTCGCCCGAGTCAGAGCAGACGGTCCGCTATCCCCGTGAGTGGGAGGCGGACGTCGTCCTCAAGGACGGTGCGACGGCCCATCTGCGGCCCATCCGTCCCGACGACGCGGACGAGCTCCAGCGGTTCCATCTCGCCCAGTCACCCGAATCGGTCTATCTGCGGTTCTTCGCCCCGATGCCGCGGCTGTCCGACAAGGACCTCCACCGGTTCACCCATGTCGACCACCGCCTGAGGGTCGCCTTCGTCATCACGATCGGCGGTGAGATCGTCGGTATCGGCCGGTACGACCACACCGAGGGGAACACCGCCGAGGTCGCCTTCAACATCAGCGACGCTCATCACGGGCGCGGGATCGGGTCCGTCCTCCTCGAACACCTCGCCGTGGTCGCCCGCGAGAACGGCCTGCACCGTTTCGTCGCCGAGGTCCTGCCGGAGAACCGCAAGATGATCGGTGTCTTCCGTGACGCCGGGTACGAGATCGACCACCGGTACGAGGACGGCCTGATCTCGCTGAGCTTCCGGATCGACCCGACGGAGAAGTCCCTCGCCGTCATGGAGGCCCGTGAGCACCGTGCCGAGGCGGTCAGCGTCCGCACGCTGCTCTACCCGACGTCCGTCGTCCTCGTCGGTGCCAGCCGGCGGGAGGGGACGATCGGTCACCGCCTCCTGTCGAACATCCTGGCGGCCGGGTTCACCGGGGCCCTCCACGTCGTCCACCGGGAGGCGGACGAGGTGCTCGGCGTGCCCGCGCACCGCACCCTCGCGGACGTCCCGGGGCACGTCGACCTCGCCATCATCGCGATCCCGGCCGCGGGCGTGCTCGACATCGTCGCCGAGTGCGCCGCCAAGGGGGTCCGCGGTCTCGTCGTCCTCTCCAGCGGGTTCGCCGAGACCGGTCCGGAAGGCCTCGTCCGCCAGCGCGAGCTCGTCCACGTCGCCCGCGAGAACGGCATGCGCGTCATCGGCCCGAACTCCTGGGGGATGATCAACGGTGACGCCGGGATCCGGCTCAACGTCTCGCTCCTCGGCCGGCTGCCGCTCGCGGGCCGCATCGGGCTGTTCACGCAGTCCGCCGCCAGCTCGGTGCTCGCGATGGACACCCTCGCCGAGTTCGGGCTCGGGGTGTCGACGTTCGTGTCCACCGGGAACCGGGCCGATGTCTCCGGCAACGACTGCCTCCAGTACTGGGAGGAGGACGAGCACACCGACGTCGTCGGCATGTACCTGGAGAGCGTCGGCAACCCGCGCAAGTTCTCGCGGATCGCCCGGCGGCTGAGCCGGCGCAAGCCCGTGATCGTCGTCAAGTCCGGACGCGCCGGGTTCGGGGCCCCTCCGGGACACTCGATCCGCGAGACCCGCGCTCCCCACCAGGCGCTCGACGCCCTCCTGGCGCAGAGCGGCTGTGTGAGGGTCGACGACGTCCGGCAGCTGTTCGACGTCGCCTCGATGATGCTCACTCAGCCTCTGCCCGCCGGGCCCCGGGTCGCGGTCGTCGCCAACACCTACGGTCTCGCCGCGCTCGTCGCCGACACGTGCTCGGAGTGGAACCTCACCTGCCTTCCCCCGACGGTCCTCGCGACCATCTCGGCGCCGGAGGAGTTCCGCGCCGCCCTGGAGGCCGCGTTCGCCGCCGACGACGTCGACGCCGTCGTCGCGGCGTTCGTGCCCCCGCTGGCGACCCACGCCATCGAGCTCGCCGAGATGCTGGTGAAGGTGAGCGGAACCGCCCGCCAGCCCGTGGTCTCCTGTTTCCTCGGCATGCCGGGGACCCGCGCCCACCTGGAGGCCCCGCCCGGGGCGGGACGGACCGTGCCCTCCTTCGCCACGCCGGAGGACGCCGTCCGGGCGCTCGCCCTCGCGATCCGGTACCGGTCCTGGCGCGACCAGGACCCGGGCCGCCGGCTCGACCCCGAGAACTGCGACCGGGCGGCCGCGGCCGAGCTCGTCGGCCAGCTGATCACCGCCCATCCGGCCGGGGTGGAGCTCGACCCGCGCCTGTCCGCGCGCCTGCTCGGCCACTACGGCATCACCGTGTGGCCGGCGCTGCCCGTCACCGACCGTCACGACGCCGTCGAGGCGGCGAACCGCCTCGGCTGGCCGGTGGCGCTCAAGACCACCGCCCCTCACCTGCGGCACCGGGTCGACCTCGGCGGGGTCCGCCTGGGCATCGGCGGCCCCGGCGAGCTCGCCGACCACCTGACCGCGATGCGCCGCACGCTGCGTCCCCTCGGCGGCGACGACCTCGTCGTCCAGCGGATGGCCCCGGCCGGGGTCGCCTGCGTCGTGCGAACCGTCGAGGACCCCCTGTTCGGACCGGTCGTCTCGTTCGGCGTCGGTGGTGACGCGGTCGAGCTGCTCGACGACGTCGCGCTGCGGATCGCCCCCCTGACGGACGTCGACGTCGCCCAGCTCGTGTCGTCGGTGCGCGCCGCCCCGAAACTGTCCGGTCACCGGGGGGCGCGGCCCGCGGACGTCGAGGCCCTCCACGACCTCATCGCCCGGGCGGCCTGCCTCGCCGAGGACCTCCCTGAGGTCGCGGAGCTGGAGCTCAACCCCGTCGTCGTCGCGGAGGAGGGCGCCGCCGTCCTCAACGCCGTCGTGAGGATCGCCCCGGACCCGGGACGGACGGACTCCGGCCGCCGGGAGCTGACGAGCGAGTGACGCGCCCGGCGACGTCGGGCGGGCGGGCGGATCGCGCCGGTCACCCGCCGGAGGTGACAGGATGGGGCCGTGCGTGAACGACAAGGATCGGCGGTCGGTGCGGTGAACGTTGGCCTTCCGGCCTCTCTTCGCTCCGAGGTCGAGCACGCCGGGTACTACCCGGCGCTGGTGCTCGACTCCCTCGACGTGGCCGTGGCCGGCGAAGAGGTCCAGTGCTACCTGGTGCACCCCGAGACGACGTTCGACCGTGACGAGGTGCGCCGTCATGTGACCGTCCTGGTCCTCACCCCCACCCGGCTGGTGTTCAGCCACGCCGACGACCACGAACCGGACGCCTACAGCCCCGAGCCCTACGCCTCCGCGTCCACCGAGGCCGTCCCGCTGCGGCAGGTGCGCTCGGTCGTGCTCAGCCACGCGGTCGTCCACCCGGAGCAGCACCGGGCCGGTGCCACCCCCCGCGAGCTGACCCTGACGATCTCGTGGGGCGCCGTCCTCCGGATCGATCTCGAACCCGCCGGGTGCGCCGACCCCGACTGCGAGGCCGACCACGGCTACACGGGATCGGTCTCCGCCGACGACATCACCCTGCGTCTGTCCTCCGACGCCGAAGGCGCAGAGGCCGTCGGGGAGGCCGTGAGGTTCTCGCGCGCCCTGTCCGCCGCGACCGCGGCCCGCTAGTGGTTCGTCCGAGCCTGGCCGACGTCGTCCCCGCGGCGACCGCGGCCCTGGGGGTGGCGGTCCGGGATCCGGTCGTCGACCTGCCCGCGGCGAGAGCCGTCGTCGTCGTCCTCGTCGACGGGCTGGGGGAGCAGCTGCTGGCCCGGCGCAGCGGCCACGCTCCCTTCCTGCGGCACCTGCGCCTGGAGGGTGACTCGGCGGGCACGGTCGTGACCGTCGCCGCCTGCGGGTACCCCAGCACGACGGCGACGAGCATGGGGATGCTCGGCACCGGTCTGCTCCCCGGCGCCCATGGCCTCGTCGGCCTCGATGTCCTCGACCCGGACCGTGGGGTGCTGTTCAGCGAGCTCGCCTGGGACCCGGAGGTCGACCCGCGCGTCTGGCAGCCCTCCGCCACCGTGTTCGAGCAGGTCGCCGCCGCCGGCGTCGACGTCGTCCGGATCGGTCCGGCCTACTTCGACGGCTCCGGTCTCACCGAGGCCGCCCTGCGGGGCGGGCGGTTCGTCGCCGCCACCACCTTGGAGGCGAGGGTCGACGTCGCGGTCGCCGCCGCGCGGGCCCCCGGACGGCGGCTCATCTACCTCTACTGGGGTGAGGTCGACAAGGTCGGCCACGTGCACGGCTGCGAGTCCTGGCAGTGGGGTGAGCAGCTCGCCCACACCGACGCCTGTCTCGGACGTCTCGTCGAGCAGGTCGGCCGGGACACCCTCGTCGTCGTGACCGCCGACCACGGGATGGTCGACGTGCCCCTTCACGACCGTGTCGACGTCGCTTACGAACCCGACCTCGCCCGGGGCGTGCGGATGGTCGGCGGGGAGCCCCGCGCCGTCCACCTGTACTGCGAACCGGGTGCCGCCCCCGACGTCCTCGCGGCCTGGAGGGAGCGTCTCGCGGGCCGCGTCGAGCTGCTCACCCGCGATGACGCCGTCCGTGCCGGGTGGTTCGGGCCGGTCGAGCCCCGGGTGCTGCCCCGGATCGGGGACGTCGTCGGCTCCGCCCTCGGGGCGACCGCTGTCGTCGACTCACGGACGGCGCGTCCGGAGAGTCTGCGGCTCATCGGCCTGCACGGGGCCCGTTCGGAGGCCGAGCAGCTCGTGCCGCTGCTGGCGACCCTGGGCGGCGCCTGACCGGCTGGCCGGTGTCACTCCCGCCGGGAGCCGAAGACGATGTCGTCCCACTTGGGGACGCTCGCCCGACGGGCGCGGCGTGGCTGTGTCCGTTCGGTGACGGGCGGGGTGTCCTCGGTGGTGGACGCCGGGTCCTCCTCCGTGGGCGGCGAGGGCTCCGCCTCGACCGGTGGCATCGGTGCCGTGACGTCCACCTCACGCACGACGTCGTCCGTGTCGGACCCGGGGGAGCCCGCGCGGTGGGAGTCGGCCCGGTGGGAGGCCGTCGGGGCCGACCGGGTGGGGGCCGGTGCGGGGGGCGGCGGCATCGTGGGGGGAGGCGGTTCCGGCGGGTCGCCCCGGCCGGGCGGACGCGGCGGTCCGCTGTGCGGGGGATCGGCCCCCATCGGCCCCCCGGCGAACTCCGGGTCGGTGATCCGCCCCCGGCGCCCCCGCCGCTCGCGCAGCGAGTCGAGCAGGTCGACCGTGGCGTTCGCCACAGCGGCCGGGCGGGCGTCGCCCGTCGGCCGGACGCCGCCGTCCGCCTCGATGTCGTACACCCGGTCGCGGGAGAGCACGTCGCCGACGCTGTCCCGGCGGCCCGTGCCCCCCACCGTCGTCAGGCGGGGATGACGGGTGCCCGGCTCCTCGACGTCGTCCTCCGTCAGCCACCGCGCCTCGTCGTCGCGAGGGGTGACATGACGCAACTGGGCGTCGTAGCTCCAGCGGGCCTGGCGGCTGCGGCTGCCGGCCTCGAAGGTGAGGCTGACCATCCAGACGCCGTCGTCGCCGCGCCAGGCGTCCCAGGTCTGGTCGTGTTCCTCGACCGAACGGGTGGCGAGCCGCTCGTTGACGATCTCACCGAGAGTGGTCGACCCGCCCTTGGCATGACGAATTCTCACCGCCTGTGCCTGCCGGACGACGAATTCGCGTTCGGCGAGGACCGGTCCCTCGAAGCGCCGGACCAGTTCGACGGGCACCCCGGCGGTCTGGGCGATCTCCGCGGCGGTCTGTCCCGCCCGGATCCTGGCCTGGATGTCACGGGGACGGAGCCTGTTCCCGCTCTCGATCTGGAGCTGGCTCAGCCGGGCCCGGTCGAGGCGTACGGCGGCGCGCAACGAGTCGTCGACGAGGAGGAGGTACTTCTGCCCGTCAGGCGTGGCCAGCACCAGGTGCTCCCCGTCATCGTGCACGCCGACGAGCTTGAGGTCCTGCATGCGTCACCCCTCCAGCTACGTCCTGAGGTGACTGTGCCACCTCGCGTGCGGGATCAGAAGCATCTCCGTGGGCGTGGCGTTATCGGTGCACCACACTCAACCGCCCGGTCGGACACGACCCTGGGATGCCTGGTCCCGGGGATCCTTGGCACGATGGACGGCGTGAACAGTGTCGCACTGCCTTCGGATCCTGCCCCGTACGACGCCGTGCTGCTGCTCTCGTTCGGGGGACCGGAGCGGCCAGAGGACGTCATTCCCTTCCTTGAGAACGTCACCCGCGGCCGGGGGATCCCCACCGAACGCCTGGAGGCCGTCGCCGGGCACTACCACCGTTTCGGCGGGCGCAGCCCGATCAACGACCAGAACCGGGCCCTCCTTTCCGCCCTGCGGGCGGAGTTCGATGCCCGTGGCCTGAGGCACCTGCCGGTGTACTGGGGCAACCGGAACTGGGATCCCTACCTCGTCGACGCCCTGCGTACGGCCCATGACGCCGGGGCGCGGCGCGTCGCCGTCCTCGTCACCAGCGCGTACGCGAGCTACTCCGGGTGCCGTCAGTACCGTGAGAACCTCGCCGACGCCCTGGCGGAACTGAAGGAGGAGGGCCGGACGCTCGCCGTCGACAAGATCAGGCACTACTTCAACCACCCGGGGTTCGTCGAACCCGCCGTCGACGCGGTGATCGACGCGCTGGGCCGGTTCGGCCCGCCCGGGTCGCCCTCCCGGGACCGGGCGCGCCTCCTCTTCGTCACCCACTCGGTGCCCTCCGCCGACGCCGCCGCGTCGGGACCGAACGGCGGGGCGTACATCGCGCAGCACGAGGACGTCGCGGCGTCGGTCGCCGCCGCCGTGTCGGTGCGGACCGGTCACCCCGCGGGGTGGGATCTCGCCTACTGCTCCAGATCCGGCCCACCGGCCCAGCCGTGGCTGGAACCGGATGTCAACGACCGTCTGAGGATGTTGCACGCGGACGGGGTGCCGTCGGTGGTCGTCGTCCCGATCGGTTTCGTGTCCGACCACGTGGAGGTCGCCTTCGATCTCGACATCGAGGCGAGGGGCACGGCGGCGGAACTGGGGATCGAGTACGTGCGGGCGGCCACGGCCGGTGCCGACCCGCGGTTCGTCGCGGCGCTGGCCGGTCTCGTGCTGGAGCGTGCCGCCACGACGCGCGGCGGCTCGCCGCAACGGGTGTCCGTCGGCCGCCTGGGTGCCTCCCCCGACGTGTGCCCGGCGGGGTGCTGCCGGAACCCGTGGGGCGAACGTCCCGCGGCGTGCGAGACCGGAGCTGACCGGTGAACGCCGTGACGGGTGCCTCCGGCACAGGCCTTCCCGACGTCGCCCTGCCCGAGGGCGCCGATCCGGCCGAACTGCTCGCGATCGCCGAGAAGGTGGCGCGGGAGGCTGGCGCCCTGGTGCGGGGACGGCCCGTGCGGGTCGAGGTCGCCGCGACGAAATCGAGCCCCACCGACGTCGTCACCGAGATGGACCGCGCGTCCGAGGCCTTGATCCGTGGTCGGCTCGCGGACGAGCGCCCGGACGACGGGCTGCACGGCGAGGAGGAGGGCCTGCTCGCGGGGACCTCCGGCATCACCTGGGTGATCGATCCGATCGACGGGACCGTCAACTACCTCTACGGGATTCCCGCCTACTCGATCTCCGTCGCCGCGGTGGTCGGGGACACCCGCCGGGCGGGGGCCTGGAGGCCCGTGGCCGGTGTCGTTCACAATCCCGTGCTCGACCGCACCTGGGCCGCCGCGGCCGGTTCGGGGGCCCGCCTGGACGGCGAGGCGCTGATCGTGCCGGATGGTCCGGCCGACCTGTCGGCGGCGCTGGTCGCCACGGGGTTCGGATACCGGGCCGCCCGCCGGGCGTCGCAGGCCCGGGTGCTCGCCGGGCTGCTGCCCCGGATCAGGGACATCCGCCGCGTCGGATGTGCCTCCCTTGACCTCTGCCTGCTCGCGAGCGGTCACGTCGACGCCTACTACGAACGAGGACTGCAGCCGTGGGACGTCGCCGCGGGGTTCCTCGTCGCCACCGAAGCGGGGGTCGCCGTCCGAGGGATCGACGGACTGCCACCGGGGGAGCACATGGTCGTCGCGGCCCGGCCGCCTCTGGCCGACGTCCTCGCCGGGGAACTGGAGGCCGCCGGAGCGGGCTGCGACGAGCCGGACTGACCTCGTGACCGGGGTGCGGACGACCCTGTCGGGGCCCCACCGGTGACCTGCCGGAAGGATGAACGTAGGGTTGGCGTCCGTCCGGACCAATGATCATGCTCTTTGGGGGTATTGTCCGGACGCCTCATGCGGTGACGGCCCGTCAGTGCATGGTAACGAAGCGTAGGCAAAGGGCTGGTGTCCAGGATCTCGCCTGTCGGTTCGCGATTGTCGCGGAGGTAGTGCACAATCCGTCAGCCGAGGGGGGCACAAAAAGCCGACGCGGCACGTTACAGGAGCGCTCGGCGAGCAGCGTCCGGAGCTGTCGAAGCCACCGGGGGTCGGATCGTCGTCGCATCGAGCAGGACGCTGGACAGCAACCACAACCGGAGTGAATCAATGGCAACGGACTACGACGCACCGCGCAAGACCGACGACGAGCTCAACGAGGATTCGATCGAGGAGCTCAAGGCTCGGCGCGTCGACAAGGGCTCGGGCACGGTCGACGAGGACGAGATCGAGGCCGCCGAGGGATTCGAACTCCCCGGCGCGGACCTGTCCAACGAGGAACTCTCTGTCCGGGTCCTGCCCCGGCAGGCCGACGAGTTCACCTGCTCCAGCTGTTTCCTGGTGCATCACCGGAGCCAGCTCGCCAAAGAGGTGGGCGGGCAGCCGGTGTGCCGGGAGTGCGCGGCCTGACCCCCGGCCGGGGACGCGGCGTCACCGGCGGCCCCGCCGGGCGTCGCGCCGTCCTCGCCCGCGCTCCCCTTCGACCGCCCGGACCCGGCCATGCCGGGCGCCCGGGTTCGTGCATGGGACGGACTAAGCTTGGGCAGCCGCGGCCCGCTGCGAGACCTGATGTCGTTCCAGGGCCTACGGAAGACCTACGGAAGCAGGACGACGGAAGAAGGTGGACGTGGCGCCGGAGCCGCTCGAGGTGGTCATGACGCGGATCGATCCGCGTCTTCCCCCGCCCTCCTACGCCTGTCCCGGCGACGCCGGCGCCGATCTGCGCACGGCGATCGACGTCACCCTGGGGCCCGGTGAGCGTGTGACGGTCCCCACCGGGCTCGCCGTCGCACTCCCGATGGGGTATGCGGCCTTCGTCCACCCGCGGTCCGGCCTCGCGGCGCGTCACGGCCTCACCGTCGTCAACGCCCCGGGGACCGTCGACGCCGGGTACCGAGGCGAGATCCGGGTGACCCTGCTCAACACGGACGCGGGAAATCCGGTCGTCCTGCGGCGCGGGGACCGGATCGCCCAGCTGATCGTCCAGCGCGTCGAGCACGTGACCTTCGTCGAGGTCGCCGAGCTGCCACCGTCCGTCCGGGGCACGGGCGGGTTCGGGTCGAGCGGCGGGCACCACGCCGCGACGGACCCCGCGACGAACTCAGGTACCGAGGCCGGGCCGGACGCCGGTACGAACGTCGTCATTGAGGTCGACACTAGGGTGGCGGGGGTCCCGACCCCCGGGAGAGGTGAAGCACAGTGAGCGTGTTCCGACGGCGCCGACGGACCGAGGCCGAGGAGGCCGCCGAGTCGCGGCCCGAGGGCCCGGAGTCCGGGACCACCGACGGCGCCGACGAGGGACCCGCCGGGGGGACCGACGAGACGGACGGCGACGGGGCGGACTACTTCGACGAGGAGTGGGACCGCTCGGAGGGTCCGTGGGACGTCAGCGAACGTCCCGGAACCGACGGCTACGTCGACCTCGGGGGCCTGCGCCTGCAGGGACGGGACGGCATGGAGCTGCGGCTCGAACTCGACGAGGCGACGGGCGCGGTCTCGTCGGCGACGGTTCAGCTCGGAGCCTCCGCCGTCCAGCTCCAGGCCTTCGCGGCACCCCGCTCCGAGGGGATCTGGGTGGAGATCCGCGAGGAGATCCGGGAGGGGATCTCCCGCCAGGGCGGACAGGTCGACGAGGTCCCCGGCGCCTTCGGGCGTGAGCTGATCGCCCGGATCCCCGCGCGCAGCCCCGACGGGAGGACCGGTCACACCGCCGCCCGTTTCGTGGGGGTCGACGGACCGCGGTGGTTCCTGAGGGCAGTCTTCTCGGGCGAGGCCGTGCACAAGCCGAAGGCGGCCGAGGACCTCGAAGCGGCCGTGCGCGGCCTGGTGGTCGTGCGTGGCCCCGAGGCGATGGCCCCCCGGGAGCTCCTCCCGCTGCGCCTGCCGGAGGCCGCTCCGCAGCCTACCTCGGCCGATGACGAGAGCCTCTCCCACGACGACCTGCGGCCCTTCGAACGCGGGCCGGAGATCACCGAGGTTCGCTGAGGCCCCGTCACGCCGTACGCTGACCCCATGGGGAGCGAACAGCGCTCACGGCTCCGCCAGGCGATCTCACGCCTGGTGGCGCCGCAGCATGAGGTCCACGCGGAACTCGAGCAGGTCAGAGCCGCGGAACTCGGGGGAACGCCGGTCTCGGGGCTTCCGATGAGGCATCGGGCGACGGTCTGCGGGACGCTCCGGTCGGTGACCCTGAGGCCTCGGGCCGGGGTCCCGGCGCTCGTCGCCGAGCTGTACGACGGAACGGGAAGCCTCAACATCGTCTGGCTCGGCCGCCGGCACATCGCCGGGGTCGAACCGGGGCGCCGGGTCCGGGTACACGGGATGGTCACCGAGTCGGAAGGAAACCGCGCGATGTTCAACCCTCGGTACGAGCTGGTCCCGAAGGCGCATGAGTGACGCGGTGAACGCTCCGGGTGAGAATCCGGAGCCCGGCGGCTCCGCGCCGGAGCCCGGCAGCTTCGCCGCCGCCTTCGCCGAGCAGTTCTCCCTCGAGGAGGCGATCGGCGGTCCCCGCGGGATGATCGAGGCCGTCGTCCCGATGACGCTGTTCTCGTTCGCGTTCGGGCTGGGCGCCTCGATGCGGACGGCGGTGATCGCCGCCCTCGCGTCGTCGGTCGTGTTCGCCGTCGCGCGTCTGGTCTCACGTCAGCCGCTGACGCACGCCCTGTCGGGAGTTCTCGGGATCGCGCTCGGGGCCTACCTCGCGATGCGTACCGGCCGGGCCGAGAACTTCGTCCTCCCCTCCCTGGTGAAGAACTCCGCCCAGGGGGCGGCCTTCGCGCTCAGCGCGCTCGTCCGCTGGCCGATCCTCGGGCTGATCTTGGGAATGGTCCGTGGGGAGGGCGTCACCTGGCGCCGGGATCCGTCGCGCCTGCGCGCCTACAGCCGGGCGACCTGGGTCTGGGCCGGTATGTTCGGGGTCCGGCTCGCGGTGCAGGTACCCCTCTGGATGGCCGGTGCCGCCGCCGCGCTGGGCTTCGCGAACGTCGTGCTCGGCCTGCCCCTGTTCGGCCTCGTGATGTGGCTGACGTGGGCGATCGTGCGGGACCCCGAACCCCTGGCCGTCAGGCGGGACGCTTCGCCGGGCTGAGCAGCCGCTCCAGGGCGTCCTCGCTCTCGGGCACGGTGACGAACATCAGTTCGTCGTTGGGTTCGAGCACGTCGTCCCGGCTCGGGGCGATGGGCCGCTCCGCGCGGATGATGCAGACGAGGACGGTGTCGGCCGGCCAGTCGATGTCGCCGACGAGGGTCCCGGCGACGGGCGAGTCCGGGGGCAGCGTCATCTCGACCATGTTCGCGTGGCTCTGCTGGAAGGTGAAGATCCTCACGAGGTCGCCGATCGAGACGGCCTCCTCGACGAGTGCCGTCATCAGGCGTGGGGTCGAGACCGCGACGTCCACGCCCCAGGCCTCGTCGAACATCCACTCGTTCTTCGGGTTGTTCACCCGGGCGACGGTGCGGGGAACGCCGTACTCGGTCTTGGCGAGCAGGGAGACGACGAGGTTGACCTTGTCGTCGCCGCTCGCCGCGACGACGACGTCGCACTCGGCGAGACCGGCCTCGGCGAGCGAGGCGATCTCGCAGGAGTCCGCCAGCAGCCACTGGGCGTCCGGGACGCTGGCGACGCGGATCGCGGAGGGGTCCTTGTCGATCAAGAGCACGTCATGCCCGTTGCCGAGGAGCTCCCGGGCGATCGACCGGCCGACGCTGCCCGCCCCGGCGATGACGACGCGCATCAGTGCTCACCCGCCGGAGGAGCGCTGGACAGGGCCTTCTCGGCGACGGGCACGTCTTCCTCGCGGAGCATCAGGTGCACCAGGTCACCCTCCTGGTAGACGGTGTCGGAGCCGGGGACGACGCCTTCGCCCAGCCGGGTGAGATAGGCGACACGGCCTCCGGCGACCTGTTCGAGCGACGTCGTCCGCCGCCCGACCCACCCGAGGTGCACACGGACCTGGACGAGGACGACGGCCCCCGAGGCGTCCCGGTACTCCGGGCCGCCTCCGACGGGGAGCAGCCGGCGGATCATCTGGTCGGCGGTCCACCGGACGGTGGCGACCGTGGGGATGCCGAGCCGCTGGTAGACCTCGGCCCGGCCCGGGTCGTAGATCCGGGCGACGACGTTCGACACGCCGAAGGTCTCGCGGGCGACACGGGCCGCCAGGATGTTCGAGTTGTCCCCGTTGCTCACCGCGGCGAAGGCGTAGGCGTCCTGGATGCCCGCTTCGAGGAGGGTGTCCCGGTCGAAGCCCACCCCGGTGACCCGCTGCCCCTCGAACTGGGTGCCGAGACGCCGGAAGGCGTCCGGATTCTGGTCCACGACCGCCACGGTGTGGCCACGGTCCTCCACGAGCTGGGCCAAGGTGGCGCCGGTCCTTCCGCAGCCCATGATCACGAAGTGCACTTGACCCGTCCCGGCCCTCTCGCCCGTACTCCCTGGTGACCTGCACACCCTTGCACTTGCTGATGCCGACGCTACACGTCCGGGAGGTGCGCCTACGATTCCCCCCGTGCCTGCGTTCACTGACGCCCTAAAACGCCTGCTCGTCGGGCGTCCGATGCACAGCGAGCGCCTCACGGAGACGCTGCTGCCGAAGCGCATCGCCCTGCCGGTCTTCGCCTCCGACGCTCTGTCGTCGGTGGCCTACGCCCCGGACGAGATCTTCCTCACCCTTGCCCTCGCGGGCGTGGCGGCCCTGTCGTCCTCGGTCTGGGTGGGGATCGGTGTCGTCTTCGTCATGCTGATCGTCGTCCTGTCGTACCGCCAGAACGTGCACGCCTACCCCTCCGGCGGCGGCGACTACGAGGTCGCGACGACGAACCTCGGCGGGAAGGCCGGGATCACCGTCGCGAGCGCCCTGCTCGTCGACTACGTCCTCACCGTGGCGGTGTCGGTGTCCTCCGGGGCCCAGTACGCCGCGACGGCCCTCCCGCTGCTGCGCGGACACGAGGTCGTCGCCGCCGTGACCGTCGTCCTGATCCTGATGACGATCAACCTGCGCGGGGTCCGGGAGTCGGGGACGGCCTTCGCGGTACCGACCTACCTGTTCATGGTCGGCATCCTCGGCATGGGGGCGATCGGGATCACCCGGTACGTCCTCGGCGACCTGCCGCTCGCGGAGTCCGCCGGCCTGACGACGGCGCCGGACGGGCCGGAGTCCGCGATGGTCGGCATGGCCTGGGGGTTCCTGCTGCTGCGGGCGTTCTCGTCCGGCTGCGCGGCCCTGACCGGCGTCGAGGCGATCAGCAACGGCGTCCCGGCGTTCAAGGTCCCCAAGAGCCGGAACGCGGCGACGACGCTCGCCCTGCTCGGCGGCATCGCCGTGACGATGCTCATGAGCATCGTCGGGCTCGCGAACCTGATGCACGTGCGGTTCGCCGAGGACCCCGCGACGCAGCTGTTCCGGGACGGTGTGCCGGTGGGGGAGGAGTACGTCCAGCGCCCGATCATCGGCCAGATCGCCGAGGGGGTGTTCTCCGGGTTCCCGCCAGCGTTCTACCTCGTCACCGCGGCGACCGGTCTGATCCTCGTGCTCGCGGCGAACACGGCCTTCAACGGGTTCCCGGTGCTCGGCTCGATCCTCGCCCGTGACGACCTGATGCCACGCCAGCTCCACACCCGGGGCGACCGGCTGGCGTTCAGCAACGGCATCATCGTGCTCGGCGGGGCGGCCTGCGCGCTGATCGTGGCGTTCGACGCCCAGGTGACCCGCCTGATCCAGCTGTACATCGTCGGTGTGTTCATCTCGTTCACCCTCAGCCAGATCGGCATGGTCCGTCACTGGACCCGGCTCCTGCGCCTGGAGACGGACCCCGCGGCTCGCCGCCGCATGCACCGGTCGCGCCTGGTCAACGGGATCGGTCTGACGATCACCGGGACGGTGCTGGTGATCGTGCTGATCACCAAGTTCCTCCACGGCGCCTACCTCGCCCTGATCGCGATGGGGCTGATGTACCTGCTGATGCTCGCGATCCGGCGGCACTACCGGACCGTCGAGAAGGAGATCGCCGTCGCGGGGAAGAGCGAGGCCCGGGCGCTGCCGTCGCGGGTGCACGCGATCGTGCTCGTCAGCAAGATCCACCGTCCGATGCTCCGCGCCCTCGCCTACGCCCGCGCCACACGGCCGTCGGCGCTCGAAGCGATCACGGTCGACGTCGACGCGGAGGAGACCGAGCGGCTCCAGGCCGAGTGGGACGCGCGGGACATCCCCGTGTCCCTGCGGGTCCTGGAATCCCCCTATCGCGAGATCACGCAGCCCATCGTCAGTTACGTGAGGAGCATCCGGCGCCGGAGCCCCCGGGACCTCGTCGTCGTCTTCATCCCCGAGTACGTCGTCGGCCACTGGTGGGAACAGATCCTGCACAACCAGAGCGCCCTGCGCCTTCGGACCCGGCTCCACTACACCCGCGGCGTCGTGGTGGCCTCCGTGCCCTGGCAGCTGGCGTCGTCCGAGGGGTTGGAGGAACGTCGTGACATCACCGCGCCCGGGGCGTCCCGGCGGGCCGTCGGACCGGTGACGGCCGCTGACCCGGTGGAGGCCGGGACCGACGGGACCGACGGGACGACACGAGCAGGAACGGAGGGATCGTCCTGAACGACGGCACACGAGGTGAGGACATGATCGCGGCCGAACGGACCACCGACGACTCCTCGCTTGTCGAACTGCGGATCGGCGCGGTGGCCCACGGCGGGCACTGCGTCGCCCGGCACGAGGGCCGGGTGGTGTTCGTCAGGCACGCCCTGCCCGGGGAGCTCGTGCGCGCGCGGCTCGCCCCCGGCGCGGCGTCCGACCGCTTCTGGCGGGCCGACGCCGTCGAGGTGATCGAGCCCTCGCTCGACCGGGTGGAGCCGCGCTGCGCGCTGTCCGGTCCGGGCGGGTGCGGCGGATGCGACTGGCAGCACGCGAGCGTCGGGGGTGCGCGCCGGCTGAAGGCGGACGTCGTCCGGGAGCAGCTGGTCCGCCTCGGCCGCGTCGACCTCGCCGCCGTGCCCGGTCTCGCGGACCTCGCCGTCGAGGCGGTTCCGGGGGACACCGACGGGCTGGCCTGGCGCACCCGCATGCGGTTCGGCGTCGACGCGGAGGGCCGCGCCGGGCTACGCCGGCACCGGTCGCACGATCTGGTGCCCGTCCCGCACTGCCCGATCGCGCACCCCGGTGCGGAGGCCCTCGGCGTGGGCACCCGGCCGTGGCGTGACGTGACGGCGCTGGACGTCGTCAGCGCGTCCTCCGGGGAACGGCTCGTCATCGCCCAGCCCGTCCTCGGGGGGCGGGTGAGCCCACCGCCGCTGGCGGCGGAGGCCGCGTTCGCCGTGCGCGGGGAGTCGGGGCTGAAACGCCTGCGCGGGCGCACCTGGGTGACCGAGGAGGTCGCCTACCGTCTTCCCTCCGGCACCGTCCGGCGGACGTTCCGCGTGACCGGGGCCGGGTTCTGGCAGGTTCATCCGGGGGCGGCGGAGGCGTTGACGGGAGCGGTCCTCGACGGGGCCGAGCCGGCGCCGGGGGAGCGTGCGCTCGACCTCTACAGCGGCGTCGGGCTGTTCACGGCGGGGCTCGCCCTGCGTGTCGGGGCGGAGGGCGCCGTTCTCGGAGTCGAGAGTGACGCCCACGCCGCCGCCGACGCCCGTCGGAGCCTGCATGACCTTCCCCAGGCCGAACTGCTGACGGGCCGGGTCGAGCGGGTGCTGTCCGGCCTGCTGGACGGTCCGTCCCCGCTCCGCCCGGACGTCGTCGTCCTCGACCCGCCGCGGGCCGGTGCGGGACGGGCGGTGATGACCGCGCTGCTTCGGGCGCTGCCGCGCGTCGTCGTCTACGTCGCCTGCGACCCGGCGTCCCTGGCGAGGGACGTCGCGATCGCCTCGGGGGTGGGATACCGGCTGGCGTCCGTCCGGGCCTTCGATCTCTTCCCGATGACCCAGCACGTCGAGTGCGTGGCGGTCCTCGTCCCCGGTGACCCGTCCTGACGGGGAGGGAGATGCGGGATATCTTGATGTCGAGATATCTTGGTAGCAACAGCAGCTGTCGTGGTGGCAACACCTGTCCGGCAACGACGCGAAGGAGCGAACCGTGAGTACGACCAGCAGGGACAGTTTCGGGGCGAGAGGCACCCTTGAGGTCGGCGGAACCGGGTACGAGATCTTCCGTCTGTCCGCCGTGGACGGCGCCGCCCGCCTGCCGTTCAGTCTGAAGATCCTGCTCGAGAACCTGGTGAGGGCCGAGGACGGCGTCAACGTCACCGCCGCCCACGTCCGCGCCCTCGCCGGATGGGACCCGAAGGCCGAGCCGGACACCGAGATCCAGTTCACCCCCGGCCGCGTGGTGATGCAGGACTTCACCGGCGTCCCGTGCGTCGTCGACCTCGCCACCTTGCGCGAGGCCGTCGCCGATCTCGGGGGGGACCCGGCCCGCGTCAACCCCCTCGCCCCCGCCGAGCTGGTCATCGACCACAGTGTGATCATCGACGTCTTCGGGCGGCCCGACGCCGTCGAGCGGAACATGGAGATCGAGTACCAGCGCAACCGGGAGCGCTACCAGTTCCTGCGCTGGGGGCAGACGGCGTTCGACGAGTTCAAGGTCGTCCCGCCCGGCACCGGCATCGTGCACCAGGTGAACCTCGAGTACCTCGCCCGCGTCGTGATGACCCGCGAGGTGGCCACCGGGGACGGCACGGTGCTGCGGGCGTACCCCGACACCTGCGTCGGTACGGACTCCCACACGACGATGGTCGGGGGACTCGGCGTCCTCGGCTGGGGTGTCGGCGGCATCGAGGCCGAGGCCGCGATGCTCGGCCAGCCCGTGTCGATGCTCATCCCGCGCGTCGTCGGTTTCAAGCTCACCGGGGAGATCCCGGCCGGTGCGACCGCGACGGACGTCGTCCTGACGATCACCGAGAAGCTCCGGGGCCACGGCGTCGTCGGCAAGTTCGTCGAGTTCTACGGAGAGGGCGTCGCCGCCGTCCCGCTCGCCAACCGCGCGACGATCGGCAACATGAGCCCCGAGTTCGGCTCGACCTGCGCGATCTTCCCCGTGGACGACGTCACCCTCACCTACCTTCGGCTGACCGGTCGCCCCGCGGAGCAGGTCGCCCTCGTCGAGGCCTACGCGAAGGAACAGGGTCTCTGGCACGACCCGGCCCGCGAGGCCACCTACTCGGAGTACCTCGAACTCGACCTGTCCACCGTCGTCCCCTCGATCGCCGGGCCGAAACGCCCGCAGGACCGTGTCGCGCTGGCGCAGGCGAAGCCCGCCTTCCGCGGCGCGCTGAAGGACTACACCACCACGTCCCGCCCCGGGACCACGGTCCCGGTGACACTCGCGGACGGGCGGTCCTTCGAGATCGGCCATGGAGCCGTCGCCATCGCCTCGATCACCTCGTGCACCAACACCTCGAACCCGTCCGTCATGCTCGGGGCAGCCCTGCTCGCCAAGGCCGCCGTCGAGAAGGGCCTTGAGGTCAAGCCCTGGGTCAAGACCTCGCTCGCCCCCGGCAGCAAGGTCGTCATGGACTACTACGAGAAGGCCGGACTCGTCCCCTACCTCGAGAAACTGGGCTTCCACGTCGTCGGTTACGGGTGCACGACGTGCATTGGCAACTCCGGGCCCTTGATTCCCGAGGTCTCCGCCGCCGTCACCGAGGGTGACCTTGCCGTCGTCTCGGTGCTGTCGGGCAACCGGAACTTCGAGGGGCGGATCAGTCCGGACGTCAAGATGAACTACCTCGCCTCGCCGCCGCTCGTCATCGCGTACGCGCTCGCCGGGACGATGGACCTCGACGTCGAGAACGAACCGCTGGGGATCGGCTCCGACGGGCCGGTCTACCTGCGCGACATCTGGCCCTCGCCCGACGAGGTCGAACGCGTGATGGCCGACGCGATCACGAAGGAGATGTTCGTCAAGGACTACGCGGACGTCTTCACCGGGGACGAGCGCTGGCGTCTCCTGCCCACCCCGACCGGGGACACGTTCGCGTGGGACGCGGAGTCGACGTACGTGCGCAAACCGCCGTACTTCGAGGGGATGACGGCGGATCCGGCCCCTGTGACCGACCTCGCCGGGGCGCGGGTGCTCGCCCTGCTCGGCGACTCGGTGACGACCGACCACATCAGCCCGGCCGGGGCGATCAAGCCCGACAGCCCGGCCGGACGCTACCTCGCCGCGCACGGCGTCGACCGGCCGGACTTCAACTCGTACGGCTCCCGGCGCGGCAACCACGAGGTGATGATCCGGGGCACCTTCGCCAACATCCGCCTGCGCAACCTCCTGCTCGACGGCGTCGAGGGAGGCTTCACGCGGAACTTCCTCGCCGGCGGCGAGCAGACGACGATCTACGACGCCGCGCGGGCGTACGAGGACGCTGGCGTCCCGCTGGTCGTCCTCGCCGGGCGGGAGTACGGGTCGGGCTCCAGCCGCGACTGGGCGGCGAAGGGGACGGCGCTCCTCGGCGTCCGGGCGGTCCTCGCGGAGAGCTACGAGCGGATCCACCGCTCCAACCTGATCGGGATGGGCGTCCTGCCCCTGCAGTTCCCCAAGGGGCGGTCCGCCGCCGGGCTCGGTCTCGACGGCACCGAGACCTTCGACATCACCGGCGTCGAGGTGCTGAACACCGGGACGACGCCGCGCACGGTCGCCGTCACGGCCACCCGGGCGGATTCCTCGACGGTGGGTTTCGACGCCGTCCTGAGGATCGACACGCCCGGTGAGGCCGAATACTACCGACACGGCGGAATCCTCCAGTTCGTGCTCCGGCAGCTCGCGGGCGCCTGACCGACACTCCCGCGGGACCCCGCGGGACGCGCGCGACCGACCGGGACGACCCGGGTGGGGCGCCCTGCCCGGCGACGGACGACCGTCGCCGGGCAGGGGGCTTCCTGCCCGGGTCGTCGCACGTCCGGGGCTCGGCTGATCGGATGAGGGGCGGCGTGGCGGCTTGGACGCGGGCCGTGACGTGACGATGTAGTGGGGTCCGACCCTGCCAGGGCGGGCGGATGCCGACAGCGGTCCGGCCGTGGTTCTCGTCGGCGGTCACCGTGCCGCCGCGAAAGGTGCTCGTCGGACAGGTGTCGGACCAAGTCATCGGCCACGGAGTCACCGTGTCCTCCCGGAGGGGAGCGGACACGTGGCCAGGCCCGCGTCCACGCGGGCCGACGTTCCGGGACCGAGGGCGGTTCCAGGAAGGACCGGAGCATGCGTAAGCGCTTTGTCGGAGCTGTCGCCCTCACGGCGGCCTGTTCACTCGCGCTCGCCGGGTGTGGCGGCGGCTCGTCGGGCGGCTCGTCGTCCCCCGCGGCGGGGGAGGGCTCGAAGGCCCCGGCCGCCTCCGGGAAGGTCGGGGTGATCCTGCCGGACTCGGCGTCGTCGGCCCGCTGGGAGACCGCCGACCGCCAGTACCTCGGGGAAGCGTTCACCTCCGCCGGTGTCGAGTTCGACATCCAGAACGCCGGGGGCGACAAGGCGAAGTTCCAGACCCTCGCCGACGGGTTCATCAGCCAGGGCGTCAAGGCCCTCATGATCGTCAACCTCGACTCCGAGACCGGTGCCGCGGTCGTCAAGAAGGCCACCGCCGCCGGTATCCCCACCATCGACTACGACCGCCTCACGCTCGGCGGCGGCTCCGCCTACTACGTGTCGTTCGACAACGTCGCCGTCGGGACCAAGATCGGTGAAGGTCTCGTCAAGTGCCTCAAGGACGCCGGGAAGACCTCCGGCGCCGTCGTCGAGCTCAACGGCTCCCCGACGGACAACAACGCCACCTTGTTCAAGCAGGGGTACCACGACGCGATCACCAAGGCGGGGTACACCGTCGCGGACTCCCAGGCCGTCGCCGACTGGGACAACACCAAGGCCGTCACGGTCTTCCAGCAGATGTTCACCAAGCTCGGCGGCAAGTTCGTCGGTGTCGCCGCCGCGAACGACGGGCTCGGCGGTTCGGTGATCTCCGTGCTCAAGCAGAACGGTCTCGCCGGAAAGGTCCCCGTCACCGGCCAGGACGCCACCGACGAGGGGTTGCAGCGGGTGCTGCTCGGCACCCAGTGCATGACCGTCTACAAGGCGATCAAGAAGGAGGCCGAGGCGGGGGCCAAGCTGGCGATCGCCCTCGCCCAGGGGGACAAGGCCGGGGCCGACGCGCTCGCGACCGGGAAGACCGCGGACAGCGTCTCGGGCAAGGACGTCCCCTCGGTGCTGCTGGAGCCCCAGGGCATCCACAAGGAGAACGTGAAGGATGTCATCAGCGACGGCTTCACCACGAAGGACAAGGTCTGCACCACCGCCGAGCTGAAGGCGGCCTGCACGGCGGCCGGCATCAGCTGACGGTCCGCGGCGTCCTCCGGGCCCGGGCCGGCGTGGTCCTGGCCCGGGGGACGGCGTCAGGGGAACGGCGCCCGGGGGACGGCGTCAGGGGGATGACGCCCGGGGGACGGCGTCAGGGGGACGGCGCCCGGGGGAGCGGCCGGGGGCGTCCCCGCCCCTCGACGACCGGCACGAACGACCGGGACGAACGACCGGACGAGCGAGCGAGGACGCATGAGCGAGCGGAGCCACCCGGAGGCGTTACTTCGTCTCCGCGGGATCAGCAAGAGTTTCGGGGCCGTCCAGGTCCTCGCCGGGGTGGACCTCGACGTCCACGCCGGGCAGGTCACCGCGCTCGTCGGGGACAACGGCGCCGGCAAGTCAACCCTGATCAAGGGGATCGCCGGCATCCACGCCTTCGACGACGGGACGTACACGTTCGAGGGCAGCGAGGTCCACGTCACGAGCCCCAAACAGGCGAACTCCCTGGGGATCGAGGTCGTCTACCAGGACCTCGCCCTGTGCGACAACCTCGACGTCGTCCACAACATGTTCCTCGGCCGGGAGACCCGGCGGAGGATCACCCTCGACGAGACCGCGATGGAACGCCGCGCGGTCGAGACCCTGCGCGGGCTGTCGGTGCGGACCCTGGCGTCCGTGCGGCAGACCGTGTCCAGCCTCTCCGGCGGGCAGCGGCAGACGGTCGCCATCGCGCGGGCCGTGCTGTGGAACAGCAAACTCGTCATCCTCGACGAGCCGACGGCGGCCCTCGGCGTCGCGCAGACGGAGCAGGTGCTGAAGCTCGTGCGCCGTCTGGCGCACAACGGGCTCGCCGTCATCCTCATCTCGCACAACATGAACGACGTCTTCGAGGTCGCCGACAGCATCGCGACCCTCTACCTCGGGCGGATGGCCGCCCAGGTCGACGCGCGGACCGTCAACCGGGCCCGGGTCGTCGAGCTCATCACGTCCGGCCGTAGCGGTGCGCTCGGCCTCGCGGCGCCCGAGGAGGCCCAGGCATGAGCGGCGCGACGTCCGTCCCACGGAAGGCCCGCGAGGAGGCGGCGACGGGGACCGTCGCCGAGGCCTGGCGCGGCTACGTCAACAAGGTCCGTGGCGGGGACGTTGGTTCGCTGCCCGCCGTCCTCGGGTTCGTCGCCCTGGTCATTTTCTTCAGCACCCAGTCCGGCACGTTCTTCAGCCTGCTCAACGGGGCGAACCTGTTGCAGCAGGCGGCCGTGTACGTCTTCGTCGCGATGGGCATGGTGTTCGTGCTGCTCCTCGGCGAGATCGACCTGTCGGCCGGGTTCACGGCCGGTGTGTCGGCGGCGGTCCTCGGGGTGATCCTCACCAAGCACGGCATGCCGTGGCCGGTCGCCGTCGTCGGGTGCGTCGCCACCGGCGCCGTGATCGGCCTCGCGATCGGGATGATCTTCGCGCGGCTGCGGGTGCCCTCGTTCGTCGTCTCCCTCGCGTTCTTCCTCGGCCTCCAGGGCGCGATGCTCGGGATCATCGGCGACGGCGGGACGATCCCGGTCAGGGACGAGACGATCTTCGCGATCATGGGCCGGAATCTCCCCGTCGTCTGGGGATGGGTCTTCGCGGGGGCGGGCGTGGCGCTCTACGCCGTGCTGGGGCTCGTCCAGCGGCGGGCCCGGCGGACGGCGGGACTGCCGTCGCACCCACCGACGCTGATGATCCTCAAGGTCGTCGGTCTCGCCGTGCTGCTCGGTGGCGCGACCTACCTGCTCAACCGCGAACGCAGTGTCAACCCCGTGCTGAACTCGCTGAAGGGCATCCCGGTCATCGTGCCGATCGCCGCCGTGTTCGTCGTCGGTCTGACGTTCGTGCTCCGGCGGACGGCGTTCGGCCGCCACATCTACGCGGTCGGGGGGAACGCCGAGGCTGCCCGGCGGGCCGGGATCAACGTGCCCGGCATCCAGACGGCCTGCTTCGTGATCTGTTCGGCGATGGCGGGGTGCGCGGGGATCGTCATGGTGTCCCGCGACACGTCGGTGTCGCCGTCAACGGGCGGTTCGTCCACCCTGCTCCTGTCGATCGGCGCGGCCGTCATCGGCGGTACGTCGCTGTTCGGCGGCAAGGGGCGCATCATCGACGCCGTGATCGGAGGCCTGGTGATCGCGGTGATCTCCAACGGCCTGCCGCTGATGACCTCGGAGGCGTCCGCCCAGTACATCGTCACCGCGTTCGTCCTGATGCTCGCCGCGATGATCGACGCGATGGCCCGGCGGCGGGCGGCGGCCACCGGCCACTGACCGGGCACTCCGGTCGTAGGCCGGTGGTGTACGCACGGACGCGTCGATGTGGAGATTCGGTGTGAATCCGACCCCGTTGGGGCGGTGTCGAGGCCTTCGATGAGTAGCCCTCGATGTCGCCACCTAGACTCGTCGCAGACCTCGGTCCGTCAGCCGGGGCGGGGAGAGTGGACTTCATGGTGTCCCTGCAGTCGGTCGGTGGTCCGGGCGATCTGGCCGGCTTGGCGCCGAAGGAGCTGGCCGACCTCGCGGACCAGATCCGGGAGTTCCTGATCGAACGGGTCGCCCGTACGGGGGGACATCTCGGCCCCAACCTGGGGGTCGTCGAGCTGACGATCGCCGTGCACCGGGTGTTCTCCTCGCCGCACGACACCATCGTCTTCGACACCGGGCACCAGGCGTACGTGCACAAGCTCCTCACCGGGCGGCAGGACTTCTCCGGGTTGCGCCAGGCGGGAGGGCTGTCGGGGTACCCGAGCCGTTCGGAGTCCGAGCACGACGTCGTCGAGAACAGCCATGCCTCGACCTCGCTGTCGTGGGCCGACGGTATCGCCCGTGCCCGGGCCCTGCGTGGCGAGAACGGCGGTGACGACGGACGGCACGTGGTCGCCGTCGTCGGTGACGGCGCCCTGACCGGCGGCATGGCCTGGGAGGCGCTCAACAACATCGCCACCGGGCTCGACCGTAACCTCGTGATCGTCGTCAACGACAACGAGCGGTCCTACGCCCCGACGATCGGCGGTCTCGCCCACCACCTGTCGACGCTGCGCACGACGAGGGGCTACGAACGGTTCCTGGAATGGGGCAAGGCGACCCTCCAGCGCACCGGCGTGCCCGGGCGCCTCGCGTTCGACGCCCTGCACGGGGTGAAGAAGGGGATCAAGGACGTCGTCGCGCCGCAGGGCATGTTCGAGGACCTCGGCCTGAAGTACGTCGGACCGGTCGACGGGCACGACGTCGCCCAGATGGAGCACGCCCTGCGCCGGGCGAAGGCCTTCGGCGGTCCGGTGATCGTGCACGCGATCACCCGCAAGGGCAACGGCTACGCGCCCGCCGAGAACGACGACGTCGACAGGTTCCACGCGACCGGCGTGATCGATCCGGTGACCGGTCGTCCGGTCGCCTCCCCGGGGACCAGCTGGACCAGCGTCTTCGCCGACGAGATCGCCCGGATCGGGGAGCGCCGCGACGACGTCGTCGGGATCACCGCGGCGATGCTCGTGCCCGTCGGCCTGCACCGGTTCGCGGAGCGTTTCCCGGACCGCGTCGTCGACGTCGGCATCGCCGAGCAGCACGCCGTCACGTGCGCGGCCGGGATGGCCTTCGGCGGCCTGCACCCGGTGGTCGCCGTGTACGCGACCTTCGTGAACCGGGCCTTCGACCAGGTGCTGATGGACGTCGGCCTGCACCGGGCAGGGGTGACCTTCGTGCTCGACCGCGCCGGGATCACCGGGGACGACGGTGCGAGCCACAACGGCATGTGGGACCTCTCCCTGCTGCGTCTCGTGCCCGGCATCCGCATCGCCGCCCCTCGCGACGCCGTGACGCTCCGCGAGGAGCTCGGAGAGGCCGTGGAGATCGGCGACGCGCCGACCGTGCTCCGGTTCCCCAAGGGGGAGGTCCCGGCGGAGATCCCCGCGGTGGACCGTCTCGGTGGCGTCGACGTGATCAGCCGCCGGGGTGAGGACGACGTCCTGCTCGTCGCGGTCGGTTCGATGGTTCCGCTCGGGGCCGAGGTCGCCGACCGGCTCGCGGCCCAGGGCATCGGCGTCACCCTCGTCGACCCCCGGTGGGTCGTCCCGGTCGACGACGCCCTCGTCGCCCTCGCCGGGCACTACCGGAAGGTCGTCGTCGTCGAGGACAACCTGCGTCACGGGGGAGTGGCCTCGGCGATCGCCGAACGGTTCGACGAGGCGGGGACGACCACGCCCGTGCACGGCTTCGGGGTACCCCGACGGTTCCTCGACCACGGCAAACGTCCGGCGGTCCTGGAGACCCTCGGCCTCACCGCGATGGAGATCTCCCGGAAGGTCGTGGAGATGGTCGTCGGCCTGGACGGTCCCCTGCGGGAGAGTGTGTTGCGCGGTGATACCGATCAGCCAGCCCAGCCACATGGTCGATGAGCTGGACCGGTTCGATGATGTCGAAGTCGACGTCGAGCAGGCCGAGGCTGAGGGCGATCATGCCGAGTGAGTCGCCGCCGAGGGTCAGCGTGCAGGTGTGTTCGTCGATGATCTCCACAAGGCCGTTGGTCTTGTCCTTGACGGTCTCGATGGAGTCGTGGACCAGGACCTTCGCCTGAACGGGCCACATCGAGGTGCCCATCCGCCGGGACAGGTAGGCGACGGCGCCGCCGTCGGGGAGCTCGCGGGGGGTGAACCGCGGCCCGGGCGGGGTCCGCGGCCGGATCCGGTCTGCGCGGAAGGTACGCCAGTCCAGCCGATCGAGGTCCCAGGCGACCAGGTACCACCGCCGGCCCCACCGCACCAGCCGGTGCGGTTCCACGACGCGGATGCTGTCCGATCCGCCGTGGGCGGTGTAGCCGAACCGTAGGAGGATGCGGTCGCGGCAGGCTGCCGTGATCGTGGTCAGCACCTCGGCGTCCACCGGCGGGCCGGCGCCGGGAACGGCAATGGCACAGGTCCGGAAGGCGTTGACCCGGCGTCGGAGCCGTGGGGGCAGCACCTGTTCCAGTGTCGTCAGGGCACGCAGCGAGGTTTCCTCGATGCCGGCGATGTTCTCCGTGGCGACCATGCGCAGCCCGACGGCGACGGCGACGGCCTCCTCGTCGTCGAGGAGCAACGGGGGCAGCGCCGCACCGACGCCGAGGCGGTAGCCACCGGCGACGCCGGGTGTCGCGTGGACCGGGTATCCGAGGCTTCGGAGCCGTTGCACGTCGCGCCGGACGGTACGCCCGGCGACACCGAGGCGCTCGGCGAGGTCCGCGCTGGCCCAGTGACGCCGCGTCTGGAGGAGCGACAGCAGTCGCAGCAGTCGTGCCGACGTTTCCAACACGGAGCGAGTCTGTCAGCGATTGCGGCCCGTAGCTGGCCGCGATCGCTGGCACCGTGACGGGTACGGAACGGAGGGCATCTCCGGACTCCGGACACCCGAGGTGGGAGAACGACAGTGACTGAATCGACCGATATTCGTGAGCTGTTCGCGCAGGCGCTGGCCCAGACCGGATCGATCGTGGCGGCGGTGCGTGCCGAGCAACTCGCCGGGCCCACCCCATGCCCCGCGTTCGACGTGCGTCAACTGCTGGGCCACCTGATCGACACCGTTGACGAAGCCGCGCACCTCGGCGAGACAGGTGAAGCGCGGACCACCGAGCTCCGGCAGGAGCCGCTGGCGGACGACGGGTGGACGGTCCGTTACCAGGACGCGGCGAAGCGGGCGCGGGCCGCCTGGACGGATGACACGCGACTCGACACCATGATCGCTCTCCCGTGGGGGCCAGGGGGGACGGCCGTGGAATGGACTGGCCGGGCAGCCCTGGCCGGCTGTTTCCAGGAGATCCTGGTGCACGGCTGGGATCTGGCCAAGGCGACGGGCCAGCCCACCGAACTCGACCCGCACCTGGGCGAGGTGGCGCTGGCGACGGCGCAGCAGTTCGTGCCCGAACAGCAGCGAGGCGACTTCAGCGTTTTCGGCCCGGTGGTCCCGGTTCCCGACGGCTCCGGCCCCTACGCCCGGCTCGCGGCCTGGCTGGGCCGCCAGCCCTAGACGCGAGTGAGTCTGATCTCCCGTGGCGTGTCCGCTCGTGTATCGATCGCCCACTCGGAGCGCTTCAGCGACGCCGATACCGGGTACCTCACCCGTTCAACCAGCGTGAAGCGCTCAGCGTGTGCAATTACTGTCGCGATC
>JAUPKQ010000058.1 GCA_030837345.1 Actinomycetota bacterium
GACGCCGTGACAGACGGGGAAGCGCTCACCGTCCCGGTGGCAGACGGGGAAGCGCTCGCCGACGCCGTGACAGCCGGGGAAGCGCTCACCGTCCCGGTGGCAGACGGGGAAGCGCTCGCCGACGCCGTGGGCTGCGCGGCCGGCGGGGCCGAAGCGGCGGGCGGGCCGGGGAGCGGGTCGGTGGACTGGGTCCACCGGTTCGGGTCGGTGAGGTCACCGCTGCGGATGCGCACCAGTTGCTGGTATCCGCCCTCTCCGGTGACGACGATGTGGATCACAAGGCCCTCGTCGTCCGGGATCGTCGCGATCCTCGAACTGACCGGGGAGAGGGTACGGACCAGCCAACTGCTCACGTCGGCCCGGCTGAGGCCGGACAGCTCGGCATGCACCACCATGCCGACCCCGGCGAGGTATCCCCCCGACACGTCGACCGCGCCCTCGGAGGCGGCCACCGTCTGGAGGATCGCCGCGCTCATCGCGTCCCAGTTCCCGGACGTCGTCGCGGAGAGCCGCCCCTGGCGCAGGACCAGCACCGCGAGCAGGCAGAGCACGATCAGCAAGGCGGTGCGGACGGTGCTCTCGGTCGGACGCCGGGACGATCCGCCGGCGTCCGCACGGGCCGCGGGCTCCGGCGCGGTGTCGGGGTCGGGTTGCCCCGCCTCAGGCTCCGTCACGGCAGGCTCCTCGGTGGCCCGAGACGACGGGCGTCACGGTGCCGGTGTCGTTCATCGGCGGCCGGTGGCAGCACCTGAACGTCCCCCGGCGAGGAGGCTGCGGCCGAAGCGCCGGGTAGGCTCCGAACAGGTGACAACGGGCGAGCGAGGCGTGGAACGGCTCAGGCGCGGGATCACCCCGGACGACAACCTGCGGGTGACAGACACGGCGAACGAACCGTTGAGGCTGGCCCTGGTCACGGCCTATCCCCCGGGTCGGCAGAGTCTCAACGAGTTCGGCATGCACCTCGCCGCCCATCTGTCGCGCAGCGAGGAGGTGTCCGAGGTCTGGGTCCTCGCCGACGACACGACAGGCGACACGACCGGGAACGCCTCGGAGCGACCGTCACTTCCCGGCGTCCGGGTGCTGCCGAGCTGGAGGTTCAACGCCGTCACCTCACTGTGGCGACTGATCCGGTCCGTGCGGCGGACGCGCCCCGCCGGAGTGATCTTCAACCTCCAGTTCGCGACCTTCGGCGACCGCAAGATCCCCGGAGCCCTGGGGCTGCTCGCCCCCGTCGCGATCCGGGTCCTCACCCGGACGCCGACGCTGGTGATCCTCCACAACCTGATGGACAACGTCGATCTGCGGGACGCCGGGTACGCGGGCAACCGGGTGACCGCGGCGCTGCTGCGGCGGGCGGGCCGGCTGCTGACCCGGGCGCTTCTCGCGGCGGACCTCGTCGCGCTGACGATCCCGCGCTACGTCGAACAGCTCCAGCGCGAGTACGGCGCCACGAACGTCCTGCTCGCCCCCCACGGCAGCTTCGAGACGTCGCCGCTCCCGTCCTTCGACGTGCCCAAGGGCCCCGCGCGCATCCTCGCCTTCGGCAAATGGGGGACGTACAAGACTGTCGACGTCCTCGTCGGAGCGTACGAGGCGCTGCTCGCCGAGGGGCGTACCGACCTGGAGCTCGTCATCGCCGGGTCCGACAGCCCGAACTCCCCCGGGTACCTCGACTCGGTCGCGGAGCGGTACGGCACACTGCCCGGACTCGTCCTCACTGGGTACGTCGCGGAGGAGGACGTCGCCGGACTCTTCCGCTCCGCCGCCGTCGTCGCCTTCCCGTACACCTCGACGACGGGCAGCTCGGGGGTTCTGCACCAGGCCGGGGAGTACGGCCGGGCCCCTGTCCTCCCCCGCATCGGCGACCTGATCGACGTCATCGAAGAAGAGGGGTTCCGGGGGGAGTACTTCGCCCCCTCCGACGCCGGGGACCTCGCCCGCGCGCTCGCACGGGTCCTCGACGATCCGGTCCTGCGCGAAGACCTCGGACGACGCAATTTCCTGGCGGCCTCGGGGATCCCGATGTCAGAGATCGTCGACTGGCACGTCATCCACCTTCGGCGCCTGATCGCCCGCCGCCGGTCATGACCGCCGGGCCCCGCCCCGCCGCCCGGGCCCTCCTCGCCGGCGGCGCCGCGCTCGCTGTCGCCCAGACCGTCGCCAGCGCCGGCAACTACGTCCTCAACCTGTTTCTCGGACGTTGGATGGATCCTCCCGCGTTCGCCGACGCCAGCATCATGGTGACGCTGATGCTGCTGGCGAGCGCGGGCACGCTCGGGATCCAGCTCGTGACGGCGCGGGCGGTTGCCCTGAGCGGTGAGGACGCCCCCGTCCGGAGGCTCGGCCGGATCGCCGTCGGGGCCGGGATCGCGCTCGGCGCCGTCCTCGTCATCGGCGCGCCCGTGTGGCACCGGCTGTTACACACGGAGTCCACCTCCCCGTTCGTCCTGCTCGCGCTGGGGTTCCCCGCGTACCTCGCCGCGGCGGTCGGCCGGGGACGGTTGCAGGGGATGCTCCGGTTCGGTCCGCTCGCGGCGAGCTATGTCGTCGAGATGCTCGTCCGTGTCCTTCTCTCCCTCGGCCTGGTGGCGGCGGGGTTCGGGGTGCCGGGGGCGACGATCGGGCTCAGCGTGTCATTCGTCGCCACCTGGGCCGCGGTGCTCGTCAGCGGCGGCAGGCCCCCGGCGAGGGACGCCGTCCTGCCCGGGGGGAACGCGGAGCTACGGCGCTACGGCGCCCAGACCGGTGTCCTGCTCGCGGGCCAGATCGTCGCGAACAACGCGGACGTTCTCATCGCCAAGTACGCCCTGAGCAGCGACCTCGCCGCGAGGTACGCCGCCGTCGCCCTCGTGGGGCGGGCCGTGTTCTTCCTGACGTGGTCGGTGACGGTCACCGTGTTCCCGATGGCGGCCCGGCAGCACGCCGAGGGCGAGCAGGACGGGCGTCTGCTGCGTGTCGCGGGCGCGGCGGTCCTGTCCCTCGGGCTCGCGTGCACCGTGGCGGCGGCCCTCGCCGGGGGACCCGTGCTCGCCGTCGTGCTCGGACCGCACTACGGCGGGCTCTCCCTGCCGCTCGCGGGCTACGCCCTGGCGACGACGATGCTCTCGATCGCGAACCTGGTCGCGAGCCACCACCTCGCGATCGGTCAGGTCCGGCAGGCGTGGATCGTGCTCGCCGGGGCCGTCACGCAGACGGTTGTCCTCGGGGTCCGGCACTCCTCCATCACCGAGTTCGTCGTCGTCCAGATCGTGTGCATGTCCGCTCTCGTGGCGGTCGTCGAGATCGACAGGCGCCGTCCGCTGCCCCTGTCCGGCCGGCCGCCCACCGCCGTTCCCCTGAGTCCCCTGAGTCCCCCGCATTCCCCGAAGGAGCCGTCGTGACAGTCGACACGTACCGCAGCTACCGGGAGTGGGCGACGACGAAGCTGGCCACGCGGCCTCAGGTCTCGGTCGTCATTCCCGCGTACAACGAGGAGATCCGCATCCTCCCGACGGTCGGCGCGATCGCCACGCACATGTCGTCTCGGGGCGAGCCGTGGGAACTGATCGTCGCGGACGACGGATCCTCCGACACGACAGTCGCGCTCCTTTCCGGGCTGCGGTTCCCGAACATGCGCGTGCTGACGACGGACAGGAACGGGGGGAAAGGCAGCGCGGTCCGCCGGGGCATCGCCGCCGCCTCGGGCGAGTACATCCTGTTCGCGGACGCCGACCAGTCGACACCGATCGAGCAGTTCGACCACATGTTCACCCGGATGCGCGAGGAAGGTCTCGACCTGCTCGTCGGGTCACGAGCCGCGCACGGGGCCCGCGTGTCGGGCAAGAGCATCCTCCGGCGCGTTCTCAGCCGGGGTCTGCGGACCTTCGTCCGGGTGCTGTTCGACATCAGGGTCCGGGACACCCAGTGCGGCTTCAAGCTCTTCCGTGCCGAGACCGCCCGGGAGATCTTCGCCCGGCAGGTCATCGATGGGTTCTCCTTCGACCTGGAGATCATCTACCTCTGCCACCGGCTCGGATTCAAGGTCGATGAGATTCCGGTCGAATGGATCGATGCACCTGGCTCCAAGGTCGACGAGGCGAAGGTTGTCGCCCGGTTCCTCGTGGACCTGGCACACATACGCCTCAACGACCTGCGGGGCCGCTACGAGCCACGCCCGACCGTCTCCGCCTCCGTTCCGGCGCCGAGGAGCAGAACCCATGGACCTGACGACCTCTGATCTCGCCGACGGCACGGTGGTCACCCTGGTGGGGCGTTTCGACGCGCACGAGGTCCCGGCCTTCCGCGACAGCGTGGCACCGCTCCTCGACCGTGACGGCGACCTTGTCGTCGACCTCTTCTCCGTCGTGTTCATCGACTCCAGCGCGCTCGCCGAACTCGTCCGGACGTCAAAACTCGCGAAGGAACGCGACACCCGGTTCGCGCTGCGCAACCTGTCCGCCCCCGTCAGGGTCATCCTCGAACTGACCGGCCTGCACCTCGCCCTGGAGGTCGAGGACGCCGCCACGGTCCGCGAGCCGTCGTGACCCGTCCCGCCGACAGGGCTCTGCAGACGCTCCTCGCCGCCACAGGCATGGACGCCGCACGCGGTGCGGTGGACGGCGCGGAGGCCGCCGTGTCCAGTGAGGTCGCCGAGGCGATCGCGGTGCTCGTCTCCCAGGTGGCCGACGCGGCCGTCTTCCGCGACGAACTCGTCGCGGCACTTGTGGAGACCCAGAACCAGCTGCTGTCCGTCTACGCGATCGCGCAGATCCAGACGGCGTCGATGACCCCGGCCGAGGTCGAGTCCCGGTTGCTGGAGGTGGTCGCGGATCTCACGAAGGCGGACGCCGTCGCCCTCGTCACCCCCGCCGTCACCCGGACCCACGGGAGCGACGCCGACGCCCGCTGGCTGGAGGGGCAGGTCACCGGACACCTCGACGCCCCGGGGATCGCTCCGGCCCAGGTCGAGGAAGGTGACCGGACGGCCCTGATCTGGCCGCTGCCCAGCGACGACGGCGTCACGGCGGCCCTGGCGCTTCTCCGGCGGGGTCCTACGGACACCGGGTTACGCAAACTGATGTCGTTCCTCGTCGAGATCGTCGCGTCAATCAGGACGCGGGCGTTCCTCCAGGAGGAGCAGATCCGGAGGGCGGGGATCGCCCGTGAACACGAGGCGGCGTCACGGCTCGCCCAGGCCGCCCTGCCGTCACGGCCTCCGTTCCTGCCCGGCTGCGAGATCGCCGAGTCGACCCGGCCCGCCCGCAGCGCCGGTGGTGACTTCTACACGCACGTCGTCGTCGACGAGAACCTCCTGTTCGCCGTCGGTGACGTCGCGGGGAAGGGCCTGCCGGCCGCCCTCGTCATGACCAAGGTGATCGCCGCGTGCATGTCCGCCTTCGCCAGCCACCGCCCGGACCAGATCGGTGACGTCGCCGCGCAGCTGTGCGACGAGCTGTACCCCTACCTGTCCGACGTCGGGCTGTTCGTGACGGTCCTGCTCGGGGGGTACGTCCCCGGCACCGGGACGCTGTTCCTGTTCAACGCCGGGCACTCCCCGACACTGATCGTCACGGCGGAGGGAACCACCACCGTGAAGTCCGTCATGCCTCCGCTCGGGGTGCTGCCCACGCCGTCCGGAAAGAGCGTCGAGATCCGGTTGCGGCACGGGGACCTGCTCGTCGTCGGCTCCGACGGCCTCACCGAGCAGGAGGACCACGCCGGGAGGCTCTTCGGCTACGACCGGTTCACCTCGATGCTCGGGCCGCTCCACGGAAGAAAGGCGTCGGACGTGTCGGATCATCTTCTGCGTCTCGTCGACGAGCACGGCCGGGACGTCCCGGCGTCCGACGACCAGACCCTCTTCGTCCTCCGGCACGGGGACGGCGCCGAAGCGTCCCCTCCCGGCGACTCTTCCCGTGTCCCTGTGCTCTCGACGACGACCCTCGACGCCACCCATCTCGCGGTCCGCGCGCTGGGACCGTGGCTCGCGGACCTCTGCGGGCACCTGGGCACCGCGGATGTCCTCCTGCCACAGCTCGGACTCGCCCTCCACGAGGTGTGCGTCAACGTCGTCGACCACGGTTACGGTGGCACCCCCGGAACGATCACGGTGAGCGGGCGCGTGGACGGCCCGACGGTCCACCTGGAGGTCCGCGACCGAGGCCGGGAGTTCGACGAGGCGTCCGTCGTCCGGCCGACACCGGGCGTACCACAGATCAGGGGGTACGGCCTGATGCTCGTCGAGCAGCTCGTCGACTCCGTCGACTATCTCCGGGACGGCGACGAGAACGTCTGGAGACTCACCACGCGATGGGACCGACCGTGAACACTTCCACCGTCTGGGAGACCGTCGACGACGGCGACGACCGCGTCTCGGTCGTCGTCACCGGGCCACGGCTGGACGCCGTCGAGGCCGCCCACCTGCGCGAGGTGATCGAGGAGCTCCTGGTCGCCGGGACGACCCGGCTGGTCGTCGACCTGTCCGGGACCGGTTTCGTCGACTCCGCGGGCCTGGCGTGCCTGGTCCGGGCGATGACGACGCTGCGCCGCAGGGGCGGCGACGTCGCCCTGGTGCGCCCGGCGTCCGACGACGCCTGGCGCGTCTTCCGGCTCACCCAGTTCGACGAGGTGTTCCCGATCATCCCGGCGTTCCGGCCGGAAGGACCTTAGCCGTGACGCAACGTGTCCTCGTGGTGGACGACGACCGGATCTCCCGGTTGATCGTGCGCCACATGCTCGGCAGTCTCGGGTACGCGAGCGACGAGGCCGCGGACGTCGCCGGGGGGCGGAGGTTCCTCGACGACGAGGAGTACGCCGTGCTGATCAGCGACCTCCAGCTGCCCGACGGGAGCGGGCTCGACCTGTTCGACGTCGTCCGCGCCACAACGCCCCAGCCCGCCTTCGTCCTCGTCACCGGGACGGGCGAACGGCGCGCTCTGTCCGACGCACGGGTCGACAACGTCGAGCACTACCTGACCAAGCCGCTGTCGACAACGGACCTCGACCGCGTTCTCGTTCAGATCCTCGGGGGCGAGTGATGGCACGACAGCGGCACTCGTTCCGCCGGGCGATCGACACAGGCCTGTGGGGGCTCGGTGCGGGCCTGGCCGCCGTGGCCGCCCTGCGCTGGGCGGGGACACCTCCGTCGCCGGTGGCGATCGGCGTCCAGGGGATGACGCCCTGGCTTCTCGTCCCGTCCTTCCCGCTGGCCCTTGTCGCCGGCGGACGCCGCCGCCCCGCCCTGGCCGCTGTGGCACTGGCGCTCGGCGCCGCCCAGATCGCCGCGATCGCACCGGAACTCGGTCCGCTCCGCCCGGTCACCGTCCCGGACGACGCCGCACGGATCCGGCTCGTCACCGCGAACATCCTGCTCGACAACCCCGACCCGGAGGGCCTGGCCGCCGAGATCACCTCCCTCGGACCGGACGTCGTGCTGCTCCAGGAGGTCACCCCCTGGGGGCTGCTCGCCCTGCGGTCGACGGGGCTGCTGGAGCGCTTCCCCCACCATGTCCTCGACGCGCGTGAGGGCGGTCACGGGTCGGCGATCCTCTCCCGGATACCGCTGCGGGACGGGCGCGCGATAAGCGTCGCCGAGTGGCCGATGACCCGCGCCGACATCACCACCGCGACCGGGCCGGTCCGGCTGGTGAACGTCCACGCCGCCGCCCCGCTCTCCGGCCCCGGGATCAGGGTCTGGCGGAGGCAACTGGAGGAACTCGCCCGCATCGCGCCGCCGCCAGGCGGGAGGCTCGTGCTCGCGGGCGACTTCAACGCGACGAGCCAGCACCCCCCGTTCCGGGACCTCGTGCGGCAAGGGCTGCGGGACGGGCACGACGTCGCCGGGCGGGGCCTCGCCCCCACCTGGCCGTCCGGCAGGCGATGGCTGCCGCCCCTGCTGCGCCTTGACCATGTGCTCGTCGGTGACGGCGTGACAGTCGTCTCGGTCCGGCGGACCCGGGGCACCGGCAGCGACCACCGTTTCCTCAGCGCCGACCTGGCCTTCCCCGCGCGGGGGTGAGAGATGCCCGTCCGGGGGCCGAGCACCGCGACGCAGGTCACGGAGGCGCTGCGCCTCGGCCGGACCGGCCGGCTGACGACGCACCGGTTACTCCTCGTAGCCCTGGTCCTCGTCCTGATGATCCACGGTGGGCTGCTTCTCGCGGGCAGCTACCAGCGCACCTACGACGCCTACGTCCACATCTTCTTCGCCGACCACTACCGCCGCTGGTGGTGGTCGTCGTGGGAGCCACGCTGGTACACGGGCTTCTCCACGGTCAGCTACCCACCGGGCAGCCACCAGACGGTCGCGGCGCTGAGCACCGTCGTCGGGCTGAGGGCCGCCTTCGTCGCGGTGCAGGTGGGCGCCCTGCTCACCTGCACCGTCGGCGTGTACCGCTGGGCGATGATCTGGACCGGGCAGCATGCGGCGGGCTGGGCGGCGATCGCCTTCGCCCTCAGCTCGTCGACCGCCGAGACCGTTCACGTGTTCGGACAGTTGCCGACGACGTTCTCGCTCGGATTCCTCCTGAACTCGCTGCCCTTCGCCTACCGCTGGGTCGTCTCGGGCAGCGGCCGCGCCCTCCTCGCAGGGGTGACGACCGCTGCGGCGACGACAGCGGGGCACCACGTGACGACCCTGTTCGGGTCGGTGTTCTTCCTCGGCCCGGTGCTGGTGATCGCCCTCGTCGACAGGCTGCGGACCCCGCTCGACGGCGAACCCGACGGCTCCCTCACCGCCGTGACCCGGGCGACCTGGTGGCCGGTGACGGCGCGCCGCCTGCGCCGGATCGCAGCCCCGGCCCTCCGCGCCGGTGCCTACGGCGGCCTCGTCGGCTGCTTCCTGCTGATCGTCGTGCTCCCCTACTGGCTGTGGTCCAGCAGCGACCCGATCGTCCAGGTGTCGATCCCCCACGCCAGCCGCGACAACTTCCTCGTGAACCTCCCCGCCGGGCTGGTGTTCTGGCTCGTGCCGTGGGGCACCACCCTCATCGCCCTGCCCTACGCCGTCGCCCGGGGCCTCGCCTCGCGCGCCTGGCCGCTCACGCTGTCGCTGTGCCTGCTGACGTTCCTCGGCACCGGAGGCACCACGCCTTACCCCCGCCTGCTGCTCGGCGGCGCCTTCGACATCCTCACGCTCGACCGCTTCACCTTCTGGGCGACGATCTCCGTGCTGCCGCTCGTCGGCCTGTTCCTCGAGAGCATGACCTCAGGGACGCTCCGGGCGATTCTGCTGCAGAACCTCGGACGCCGCGTGTCGGCCGCCCTCGGCATCACCCTCGCCGTCGCGCACCTCGGATTCACGCTCTTCAGCATCAACCTCACCCACTACAGGCCCTTCCAGCCGGCGGGGATCGAGATCAAGCCCATCCTGTCCTTCCTGGACAAGGACTCCCACTCCCAGTGGCGGTACCTCGCCCTGGGATTCGGCGACCAGATGGCCTGGCTCGGCGCGAACACCCTGGCGGTGACCGTCGACGGGAACTACCACTCCGCCCGACGCTTGCCCGAGCTGACCAGTCGGCCGATCGAACGGCTGGAGGGCGCGAAGTACAGCGGGGTCCCCGGCATCGGGAGCCTCCAGCAGTTCCTCTCCGTCCCCGAGCGTTACTCCCTGAAGTACGCCTTCGTCAACGACCACTTCTACGACCCGCTCCTGCACTTCTCCGGGTGGGTCGACCTCGGCCCGCTGGAGAACGGCATAAGCGTCTGGGAACGGGCCGACGTCCCGCCGCTGGCGGACGTGACGAACCGGCAGGTCCCGCTGTGGCAGCGCCTGATGTGGGGCACCCTCCCGCCCGGAGCGCTCTCCGCCGCCGCCGTCCTGCTGCTGTGGTCGGCCGCGGGCCAGCCGCTGCCCCGTCGCGTCCTGGCGGGGGCAGGCCTCATCGGGCGGCTGGCCGCGGCGACGCCACCGGGCCGGGCCGCAGCCGCAGCCGACAGGTGGCTGGAGCGATCGGCGGCCTCCCTGGCCGGCGCCCCGGTGGACCGCCGGTCCGACCGCTGGCATCCGGTCCGCCCGCTCGTCGCCGCCGTCCGCCGACGGTCCCGGGTGATGATCGCGGTCCGGCGCCGCCGGATCCAGGGCGGCGCCGTCGTCGTCCTCGCCGCGGCAGGGCTGGCCGCGGGCGGGGCCTCGCTCGCCGTCCGTGCCAGCCCCACCCCCGAGGACACGGTATTCGGCTACTACGACGACCTCGACTTCCGCCGGTTCCCGGAGGCCTACGCCCGCCTCGACCCCACCACCCGCCCTGACTACGACCAGTACCGTGCGGACATCGGCCGGGACGGCGGCCTGGTCGCGTCGTTCGCCAAGCTCGACGAGATCCGCACCCGGACCGTCGAGCGGGCCGCCGGGCGGGTCGTCGTCGAGACGGCGACCGTCTACCTGACAGCCCTCGACAGGTACACGTCGGTCGACCGCGTCGAGCTGCGGCGGCGCGGCGACCGCTGGTACCTGGAGCTTCCACAGGCCGATCCCGCCGAACCGCCGGACCAGTTCACGAGCCGGGAGGCCGTCCGGTACATCTCCCAGGGACGGCGCAGGGTCACCTCCGGGACGACCCGCGCCACCGACGTCCTCGACCGCCCCCAGGTGGCGCTGTCCGGTGTCCGATCGCTTAGGGCCGGGCCCCGCTGGCTCGTCGTCGGCGAGGTGACGAACATCGACACCGTTCCCGCCGACGTCACGGTCTCCGCGCACCTGCGGGACGCCGATCGCACCCTGCTCTCGTCGTGGAACGCCGCGCAGGTGATCAACCATCAGCTCCTCCCGGGCGAGACGACACCCTTCCGGCTCGAATTCCAGTCCATCGCGGGCGTCTCGGTCAGCGGCACCGAGGCGAAGACCGGGACCCTCCACGTGCGGGAGGAGAACCCCGTGTCGGCCCGCGAGGTCGTCAAGACCGTCCCCGTGCCTGTCGGCCCGGCGGTGCCGCACAACGGCCCCGTCGAGTTCGACCCGACCTCCATCACCCCGCTCGCCCTGCCCGGCGGCAGCCGCGTCGCAGCCGTAGAGGTGTACGCCCGGGCCGTCGTCACCACCCGGAACCTCACGCGCGGCCTGCACGTCGTCGACCTCCACCTCGTCAAGGGCTCCGACGGGAAGGACCTGCTCACCGGGACCCTGCGCAACGACAGCCCCGGCGAGATCGCCGTCCCCCACCTGCTCGTCACCTACCGCGACCCGGACGGCGCCCTCGCCTGGGTCGACCATGCCTACCTCGCCCACAGCATCGGCTCCCAGCGCTCCGCCCGGTTCGGCGTCCCCCTCTCCACGTCTGCGGGTCTCGCCCCGTCCGGGGTGCCGACGAGCTCGTACACGGGGGCGTCGAGGCCGGGCCCGGCGGCCCTCCTACCCCCGATGGTCGGCCTGCCCCCGATGGCTGGCCTGCCCCCCGGCGGCGGGTTCGCGAGCGTCTCGGTCGTCGCCGGCGGCTACATCCGCGGGAGCACCTCGTGAGGGGTCTGCGGGGACTCCGCCGCCGGACCGCCCTGGCCGGTCTCGTCGTCCTCGCGGCGGTCGCGTGGCCGGACCGGCCGGCCGATGAACCGGGACCCGTCGGCCCGGGGACCTCGTCGTTCGGCCTCCTCGGGGTGTACGTCCCGGCCCGGGCCCCGGCGGGGACGCCGGTGACCGTCGACGTCGCCGGGGCCGCCCCGGCGTCCCGCGTCGCTCTGACCTTCGGCGGCGCCCTCGGGACCGGGACCCTGACGTCGGTCGCCGGCGCCTCGGGGGTCGCTCGGTTCTCCCTGCCCCGGACGGCGGGGGCCTGGGCCGGGCTCGTGTCGCTGACGGCCCGCTCGGGAGCCCTCACCGGGACGGCGGACGTCCGGTTCTTCCCAGGGCCGGTGGCCGATCCCGTCACCGCAGTCGTCGGCCCGCGGTCCATCCTCGCCGGGTCCGGGGAGACCTCGATGGCTGTCGCCGTCCCGATGGACCGGAACGGCAACGCCCCCGAGGACGGCACCCCCGTGACGTTCCGTCGTGTCCTGCCCGGAGGGGCAGCCTCGATCGCCACCACCCGGACCGCCCGCCTGCTCGCCTGGCGGGAGTTCCCGTCGACAGTCACGGCCGGCCGGGACCTCGTCCACGCCGCCGCCGACGGCGCCTCCGGTCCGGCGACGACCCTGATCACCGCCGCGTCCCGTCCCGTCCCGTTCGACCTGTCCCTCGTCGGGCAGGTGCCGTCGGCGGACGGCCGGTCGCTCGCCGAGGTGCGGACGAGCCTCCTGCGCGACCCCTACGGCAACGTCGAGCCGGACGGCACACTCGTCACCCTGACCGGCAACGGCCCTGACGGCTCCTGGAGCCTCACCGGCGTCGCCGTCGGGGGCGTCGCCCGCTTCGCCGTCCAGGCGCCGGACCTGCCGGGAACCGTCCAGCTCGCCGCGACCTGCCACGGCACGGTCAGCCGGAACCCGCTGTCGGTCGGCTTCGCGGCGAACGGCGTCACGCTGCCCGCCACCGCCGTCCGCGACGGCGACGACCTCGTCGTCGACGTCGGCCCGATCCACGACGGGACGGGCGCGCAGGTCGCGGACGGCTCGGAGGTGACCGTCGCCGTCACGGACGGTGCGGGCCGCACCGTCCGTAACGTCCGGGCGACCGTCGACGGGCGGATCCGCCTCCGGCTCGCTGTCGCCTCGCTTCTCCGCCCGGTGACGGTGCGGATCTCCGCCCTGGGATCGCAGAGCCCTGTGACGGTGCGATGATCCTCACCGCCGACCTCAAACGCCTGCTCGCGCAGGTGCTGGCCGTCGTCACGGCCCTCGCCGTCCTCGCCGGCCTCGCCCTCGCCGGGCGCGTGACGCTCTACAGCCTGAGCGGCGCGAAGACCGCCCAAGCGCTCCACGAGGTACCCGAGGTTCCCGAGGGCGCGCCGTACCGGGCCACGTGGCTCCCGGACCGGTGGACCCGGCCACGGCGCCTCGAACCGTCGACGCGCCGCCTCGTCCAGGCCGCCTACCTCCAGGCGTGGGAGGCCGTCGGCCATTATCAGGAGACCGGCGAGGTCGCCATGGTGACGCGCTGGTTCGCCGGGCCCGCCCGCACGCAGGCACTCGCGTTCCCTCCGGTGATGCGGCGGGAGTCCTGGGGGGTGCACCACTCCCTCGCCCTGACCTTCTACGCCCTCGACGGCGCGACGCTGGCGCTGCGCGACGAGGGCGCCGTCGTCGTCCGCTCCGGTCTCGACGACGACTCCGGTCTCGCCGGCGGCACGGAGACCGTGACGACAGCCATCGAGGACTACGACGCCGTCCTGACCCTTGAGGACGGGTACTGGCGCGTCCGCCAGTTGCGACGGCTGGCGAGCGCCCCGGAGCAGACCGTCAGCCTCGCCCCTGCCAACGACTCCGCCACCGACGACGGCCCCCGGACGACGCTCGTCCTTCCGGCGGCGGAGGACGGGACGCGGAGGGTCCCGCCCCTGCGCGGGGTCGCCCTGGCCGTCGCCTGGCGTGACGCCGTCCCGCCGTCCGTGGACGCCCCGGACGGCGCCCCCGTGAGCTTCGACCGGGGCCGGGCTGGCGGCGACCTCGACACCGTCGCCGCCCTCGGCCTGGACACCGTGCGGATCGACGTACCGGAGGACGTCTTCGGGATCGTGCCGCGGGCGGTCGACCTCGCCGCCGTCCGGGTCGTTCTCGACCTCGTCGCGGAGAGAGGCCTGCGGGCGGAACTCACCCTCGACGACGGCGGGACCGACCGAGGCCCGGGCACGTGGGCGGAGGGCGGACTGCGCCTCACCCGGATCGTCTCCACGCTGCGCGACCACCCGGCGGTCACGCTGTGGAACGTCCACCAGGACCCGGAGCGCTCTGTGACACCCGACGTCCAGCTGCGGGCGTGGCTCGTGGGCGCCTGCCGCCTCGTGAGGAGCCTCGACCCGCGCGTGCCGGTGACGATCGGCTGGCGGTCGGCGTCCCGGGCCGCAGACCCCGGCACCGCAGCCGTCACCGACGTCGTCACGGTCCCCTGGCAGGGGCCTGCGGAGCGACTGCCCGGGTGGCTCTCGGCCCTGCGACGGGCGACGGACGGCAAACCGGTGCTGCTCGTCCCGGTGTCGGACAGCTGGAACGGGGTGTGGCCCTCCGGGCGCACCGAGGCGGAGCAGGCCCGGTGGACGGCCTCCGTCGTGCGGGCCGCGCACGCGGCGGGGGTCGCGGGCGTCGTAGCCCCCGTCCTGCGCGACCGCGACGGCGGGGGGACCGTCAGCGGTCCGGGAGCGGGCGGGCGGGCCTCCCTGCTGCCGTGGGTGCGCGGCCCCGAAGGGCACCGGGGGGTCGTCCGCTCGGGGGGCGCCGTCAAGCCGGCCGCCCGCGCCCTGCTGGCGGACCGTTCTGCCGGGCGCTTCACCACAGGGCCGCTGGAACCGGTCCGCAAGCCGTTCACCTGGCTCGTCGTCCTCGTCGTCGTCCTCGCCGTCCTCGGGCGCATCCGGGCACGTCGCACCCGGGCGGCCGAGCGCCCCTCCCCCAGGCCGGGACAACGTCGCTCTTGACACAAGACACTGTTTTCCTGAATTAAATATCGCAGTTCGAGGGGGAGTACCCGAGGATCGACGCGCCGTCGTCAATACGGGCCCGGTGGACACGGGCCCCGGTGGCGCAGCCGCCGGTTCGGCGGCCCGGGGAGACCGTCGGCGGATGAGTCCGTTCCGCTCACAGCCGGGCGGGCTCGAGGTCGAGGAGATGTCGCTTCCCTATGCCTGTCGAAATGCCTGTCGAAATGCCTGTCGAGTGGTGGGCCTGGGCCGCCGTCATGCTGGCGGTCGCCGCAATGCTGGCCGTCGATCTCTTCCTGCACCGTGACAACCATGTGATCGGTTTCCGCGAAGCGGCGATCTGGTCGGGGATCTGGGTCGCCGCCGGACTGTTGTTCGGGGTCGTCCTGTGGTGGTGGCAGGGAGGGGAGACGGCCGGCACCTACTTCGCCGGGTACCTGATCGAGAAGGCGTTGTCGATCGACAACGTGTTCGTCTTCGCCCTGATCTTCACCTACTTCGCGGTACCGGCCGCTTACCAGCACAAGGTGCTGTTCTGGGGGGTCATCGGCGCGCTTGTCTTCCGGCTCGCGTTCATCTTCGTCGGCGCGGAGCTGTTGGAGACCTTCTTCTGGACCGCGTACCTGTTCGAAGCCTTCCTGATCTACACCGGCTACACGATGGCCTTCCGGCACGGGCAGCAGACGCCGCCGGACCGCAACCCCGTCGTGCGTCTCGTCCGCCGCGTCGTCCCGACCGATCCGGCGTACCACGGTGACCGGTTCTTCACCCGGGCCGACGGACGACGGGTGGCCACACTGCTCTTCGTCGTGCTCATCGCCGTCGAAGCCACCGACCTGATCTTCGCAATCGACTCGGTCGCCGCCATCCTGGCGATCACCACGAACACGTTCGTCGTCTGGACGGCAAACGCCTTCGCCATCCTCGGCCTCCGCAGCCTCTACTTCTGCCTGGCCGGGCTGCTGCGCCGTTTCGTCCACCTTCACTACGGCCTGGCGGTACTGCTCGCCTTCGCCGGGGTGAAGCTGATCCTGTCCGAGACTCCTGTCGGCAAGCTCCCGATCCCGCTGACCCTCGGCGTCATCGTCGTCACCATCGGGACCTCGATCGCGTGGAGCCTGATCACCACCCGTGGCACCGACGCCGCTCTCACCGAAGCGTCCCGCGACAACTCCCCCGCAGAGTCCGACACTTCCTCGCCAACCCCCGCACCGGGCGGCGACCGATGAGAGGAGCACCCGTGTCAGCACCGTCGATCCTCAGCGCAATGCCGCTTCCTGTCCAGGTCACAGCCCTACAGCAGGTGCAGGACTACCCGGCCGTCTCGCTGCTGCTCACCACGGCACCCGCCCCGGAGCTCACCCGGCCCGACGTCCTGCGCCTGCACGCACTGGCCGCCACCGCCGTCAGGCGCCTCCGTGCCGAGTTGCCGCCCGAGACGACCACCCCGATGATCCGTCGCCTGGACGCCCTGGTCGAGCAGGCCCGTACCGGTCCGGCAGGCAGGGCCCTGGCCCTGTACGCCAGTTCCGGTAAAGAGGCGGTCGTCCGGCTACCGATCGACGTGCGCGACCGCGTGGTGATCGACCCGACCTTCGCCACCCGCGACCTGGTTCGCGCCCTGCACCGCACACCCCGCCACCTCGTGCTGACCCTCAACACCGGTCAGGCACATCTGTACGACGCGGTCGCGGACACCCTCCGACCGGCCCTGACAAGCGCTTTCCCCCTGTACGCCGCCCGTCGGCCCACCAGGGGCCGAGGCCGCGGAGACCGGCCCGGCCGCGACGTCGACGCGCCAGACTTCAACCGCCGGGTCGACGCAGCCCTCGGCGCCTATCTCCGCCTGCACCCCGCACCCCTGGTCCTGGTCGGCGACGAGCGCGCCACCGCCGCGTTCCGGCGCATGTCGATCAACTGCGACCGTCTGGCAGGCACTGTGCGCGGCAACCTCATCCCCACCTCTCCCGGCGATCTGGCCACCCGCATCCGCACCAGCCTCGACGAGTACCTTCATCGTCGCCAGAACGAGGCGCTGGCTCTGCTGGACCGTCGCAGCGCCGCCGGTCGCGTCGCCTCCGGCATGCCCAGCGCCTGGCTGGCCGCCCGTACCCTCCGGCCCGAGATGCTCGCCGTCGACGAGACGCTCTACTACCCCGCCCGCCTGTCCGACGACGGTGACACCCTCATCCCCGCCACCGACGTCGACCACCCCGCCGTTATCGACGACGCCGTCGATGAACTCATCGAACTCGTGCTGAACCGTGGCGGATGGATCGCCTTCACCGCCCCCGGTGCCCTCGACCGCCACCACGGTGTCGCCCTGAGCCTCCAGCGATGACCAGATCCACGCCCAACCATCCTCTGCCGCCAGAAGACCCGACATCACTCGATCCATGTCACATAATTCCGGAAAACGATGTCTTCTCTTCTACCATGGACACCGTACCGGACTGGACCTTCCTGACCAATCACGCCCACGTGCTGCTGTGCATCGCCCGTGACCCCGGCATCCGGCTACGCGACGTCGCCCACCACGTCGGCATCACCGAACGCGCGGCCCAGCGCATTGTCGCCGACCTCACCACCACGGGCTATCTCACTGTCGCCCGTGAGGGACGACGCAACCACTACCAGCTCAACCCCGCCAGGCCCCTGCGCCACCCCCTCGAACGCGACCACCACATCGGCGAGATCCTCGCCATTCTCACCGAATAGACACCCCGCGCACGAAGAGCCTTTCCGGGTGACGAGTGCCGTGTGCCCCGACGGTCCGGCCGCCTCGATCGGCGGGGGCGGTTGCTGCCGTGGAGGACAAAGGTCGCGAACCCGATTCACGAACCCGATTCGCGGACAGTGAGGAATCATTAAGCCACTACAAGCATTTTACTGTCGGAGAAATACACACCACCACACAAAGGACACAACATGCCACACCACCGCCTGCTAGCATGTGCGTCAATACAACAATGAAACAAAACTCCAGAGACAAGGCGCCGCACAGTGAGCAGGCATGGTGTGAGAATTACCTCAAGCCTGCTCATTGTCGTGTCCCTGATGTCTTCTTTCTGGTATCAGGCACACAATGTCCGCGTTCCCCTCCTCACCGCCGCGGTAGGCGTCGACGCCGGGGGGCGCCTCGACGGCGTCTCCGTGACGGAGAGGTCAGCTGGGGTCTTCGCCGGCAGGTCCAGGGCCCTGGCGAGCGATCCGCTGGCGGCGGTGACGGTGGACCGTCAAGACCAGTGGCTCGCCTCCGGGACCGTTCCCGGGGCGGACACCGGGTACACCGACATGGTCAGGCTCGCCCTGCTGGACCTGAAGACGCTCACCCTGCCGAGTTGCGCCTCGCTCGCGGGGTGGCCCGAGCCGTGGCGTTACGTCTGGCCGCGTGACGCCTCCTTCGTCGCCGTCGCTCTCGCCCGGAGCGGACACCCCGACGACGCGCGTTGCGTTCTCCGCTTCCTGCAGGACCTCCAGCCTGACGACGGTGTCTTCCAGGCGCGCTACCGTCCCGACGGATCCGGTCCACCGGATGACCGCGGAGTCCAGAACGATTCCGTGGGGTGGGTTCTCTGGGCGGTCGACCAGGTGCGACGGTCGCTTCCGGAGACAGGCCCCCAGCGGCAAGACCTTCTCCTCGGCCTCCGACCGCTGATCACTCGGTCCGCCGCCGCGGCGATGGCCCTCACGACGACACCGACAGGCCTCCCCGCGCCGGGCATGGACTACTGGGAGGTCCACGACAAACGTCTCTCGCTGGGGACGGCGGCGCCGATCGCCGCGGGGCTGGCGGCCGCCCCTGTCCTCCTGAGAGCCGTCGGTGCCCCGTCGTCGGGTGACGCCGCCGCTGAACGGGCCGTGGCCATCCGCCAGGCGATCAAGCGGGAGTTCGGTTCCCAGGGGTACCCCCGGTATCTCGGGCAGGACGACCACGACGCCTCTTTGTCCTTCCTCCTACCGCCCTTCACCGACACCGCCGACGACGACGTGGCCACCACGTGGAGGACAGCGGTCCGGACGATGGAGCGGCCCGCCGGTGGGTTGGCCCCCGGCGCCGGATGGAAGAACGACGGCATCAGCTGGACCCCGCAGACGGCCCTCGCCGGTCTGACGGCCGCCCACAACGGTGACCTCGCTGGGGCCCGCGCCCGCCTCCTGTGGCTGTCGGCTCACCGCACGGCCCTGGGAGCGATCCCCGAAAAGGTCCTCAGCGACGGATCACCCGCCGGACCCGCCCCCCTGAGTTGGTCGGACGCCCTCGTCGTCCTCACCGCCGCCGAGATCGACCGGGTGGACGCCCCGGAACGTGGAGAGAGACCCGGGATCGCCCGGTGACCCCAGACCACGTCGGTCGAGGAGGACGACCTCCCTTCGCATGGCGCACATCACACACCGGCGTGCGCATCAGGTCGACCTAGCCGATCTATACATACGTACGTCCTCACAGGGGCCCCCCACGAACGATCTTTTGTGGGAATCCCTGCACGACAGGTTTGTATCAACTACGTACCCAGGTCGCCAGCACCCCCGCGCCAACAACCGAATGCTTGTCCACACTGATTGATCCTGCTAGCTTCATTTTCGTTGCACCCCACCACAAATGGATTCCACTTTTCCAGGCACCGACATCCGACGCCCCGACGATACCTTCGGAGTGCGAAATTCACACCCCCAGGAATCCGTCAACGCCTGGACACGGACGGGCCTGCCCGCAATCGCGGAGATTCTCCGGACACCCGAGGGAGAACATGATGAACACGAGACTGCGAAAAAGCCTGACAGCGATCGCCGCCAGCGTCGTCCTCCTCGCGGGAGGCTTGGTGACCGCCGTCCCCGCTTCCGCCAATTCAATCAACCACACCCAGTC
>JAUPKQ010000059.1 GCA_030837345.1 Actinomycetota bacterium
ACATCCGATGCCCCGACGATACCTTCGGAGTGCGAAATTCACACCCCCAGGAATCCGTCAACGCATGGACTCGGACGGGCCTGCCCGCAATCACGGAGATTCTCCGAACACCCGAGGGAGACCATGATGAACACGAGACTGCGAAAAAGCCTGACAGCGATCGCCGCCAGCGTCGTCCTCCTCGCGGGAGGCTTGGTGACCGCCGTCCCCGCTTCCGCCAATTCAATCAACCACACCCAGTCGTTCACCGAAGCCTACGACAAGGCCGGCCACGTCGTCTACGGCAAGATGCACTACGCCTACAAGGAGCGGGAGCCACGCGATCGCTATATCTACAAACTGACGCTGAGCACCACAAGCAAGGTAAAGCAGACGGTGTACTGGAACATCTACTGCGGCTCGAAGGTGTGGGGCAACTACGACGTCTTCACGGGAAACTCCTCCCTCGAGGTCAACGAACCGGTGCCGTGCACGACGCCTCATACCCTTAGTGTCACCTACTCGACGACCGAGGGCGCCCACAACGAGCTTCTGCCGCTGCCGTAGCAGGGATCACATATACATACCCTCTTTGGAGTGCCCGAGAATCGATCTTTCGCAGAAATCTGTGCACCGCAGTTTGTCGCCGAGTATTCACCCGACGACCACTACGGAACGAAGAGTTCTCCGTCCACGATGACCCACCCCAACAAGGACTCCCTCACAATCGTGAGTATTCCCTGAGTACACGAAGGAGAAAGACATGAACACACGGTCGCGTAAATGCCTGGCAACAATCGCCATCGGTGCCGCTCTCATGACGGGAGGTCTAGTCTCCGCCGTCCCGGCGTCCGCAGAATCGGTGAACAAAACCGAGTCCTTGCCGTACGCCTACGATGATGCCGGAAAAGTCGTCTACGGCAAGATGTACTACGCCGTGAACGAGAGCTCTCCGGGGGACCGCTACATCTACAAGCTGACAGTGAGCACCACGAGCAAGGTGAAGCAGACCGTGTACTGGAATGTCTACTGCGGTGGCGTAAAGAAGTGGGGTGGCTACGACACCTTTACGGAAAGTTCCTCCCTGACGGTCAACCAGGCGGTGAAGTGCCATTCGCCCAACGTCCTCAACGTCACCTACTCGACGACGGCAGGCGCCAAGAGCGAACTGGTGCTGTTCCCGTAACAGTCCGTCCGGTGGATGTGTCTCCTTCCGTGGGTGAGGGAGACCATCCGGCGGGGATCCGTTCGAGGACGCCCCCGGCGAAGACCTCGGTGAGCGGGAGGGTCCGCAGGTGCACGTAGCCGATGTGGCAGTCACACATCCGGTTCGGGCACGGCCGGGGCCGTAGCCCCGCACAGTAGGAGCCGTCGTAGAGGTTGCCGATCGGAGCGGCGACGAAGTGGCACCGGCGGACCGTGCCGTCACCGGCGACGGACACGACGTCCTCACCGGTACGGCAGGACGCCCCCTGGCTTCGATGCGGGCGGACGCTGTAACCGAACAACGGGTCGAGGGCCGTCCACGCGGCCTCCTCCCCAGGGGTGTAGGAGCGTCCCTCGGCGGCATTCGCCCACAGGTAGACGCCGCCCGGCAGCTGCGAGCGCAGCCACCGGGCGGCGTCGAGATGTCCGGGCAGGGCGACGACGCCGACGGAGAACCGCACCCCGTGGCGCCGGAGGGTCCGGGTCCGCCGGAGGAACCGTTCGGCCTCCACCTCGCCCGGATGGTAGGTGCACCACAGGGCGAGGCGCCCCGGATCGGCGTCCGCCACCCAGTCGACGCGGGCCGAGAGATTCGTCTGGATCGCCACGCGCCGGACGCCGGGCAGGTGGGACAGCGTCGCCAGGGCCTCCCGGTACCAGCGGCGGACCAGGGCCTCACCCCACGGGGTGACGAAGACCGACAGCTCCGCGACCGGGGCGGACGACGCCCAGCCGACGAACCGGGCGAGGGCGTCCCTGTCGGCGCGCAGGGCGTCCGGCGGATCGCGCCGGGTGGGGAGGGGGCAGTACGGGCAGTGCTGGTCGCAGCTCGCCAGGGGCCCGCGGTAGAGAACGGTCAGCCGCGCGGGCTTCGGGTCCCCCCTCATCGCATCGTGCGGGTGGTCATCGCCTCACGGACCCGTTCGGAGACGAGCCACTGGCCGATCGCGTCCGACAGCTCCAGACCATCCGGAGTCAGCCGGAGGGTGTGGTCGTCGACGGTCGCGTAGCCGTTGTCGACGAGGCGGCGCAGCCGAGGGAGGTCATCGGCCGGGAGGGAGCCGAAGCGCCGGGCATAGGTGGCGTCAGAGAGCCCCTCGGCCCGCAGCAAGGATTTGATCACCCAACGACGGCGGAGCTCGACGTCGTCCAGCGCATAGCCCACCGGGGCGTGGTCGAAGATCTCCGCGGGGGCGGTGAGGTACTCGTCGATGATCCGGCGGACGGCGCCGACGCCGACCGCGTAGTCGAACGAGTAGTGCAGGTGCGTCGTGTAGGACCGCGCCCCGCACCCCAGGCCAACCATCCCGTCGTCCTGGCAGCTGTACACGGGGGTGTCCGGACCCGCCTCCGGCCCCCCGGTCCGGCGGAACATCCGCATCGACTCCTGCCGGTACCCGGCGCCGAGCAGGGTGTCGCGCGCCTGACGGTAGAGCGCGAGGCGCTGGGCGTCCCACGCCGGGTCGGTCTCGTCCCCCGGGCGGTGGACGGCGCCTCCGCCCGGCAGGCCGGACGACGCGGCGGCGCGGCGGCCGAGACCGGTGAGCGGGCGTACGTAGAGCGGGTAGAGGTACAGCTCCTCGGGCTCCCAGGTGAGGGCCGCCCGCAGCGACCGCTCCCACGTCGCGGCCGTCTGGCCGGGGATGCCGTAGATCAGGTCGAGGTTGAGGACCGGTGCTCCGGCCGCCCGGATCGCGTCGAGCGCCCGTTCGACGTCCGCACGCCGCTGGGGGCGCCCCGCCGCGTGAGCCTCGGCGTCGAGGAAACTCTGGACGCCGAGACTCACCCGCGTGGTGCCGCGTTCGACGAGGACGGCGAGACGGTCGGCGGTGGCCGTTCCCGGGGACGTCTCGACCGACAGGGGAACACCGCCCCCAGCGTCGTCTCCCCCGACGTCGTCCACGATGTCGAACACGGTGCTCAACTGGCCCGCGTCGAGGTAGGTGGGGGTACCTCCACCGACGGCGGCGCGCGCGAAGGTCACCGCGCGCCCGTCCGCCGCCACGTGAAGGGCGTCCCGCACCCGCCGGGCCTGGGCCCGCAGCCGCCGCAGGTAGGCGCCGACCTGGCCGGCGGGGGGAAGCGCGCGGGTGAAGAGGTTGCAGAACCCGCACCGGGTCTCGCAGAAGGGCAGGTGGAGGTACAGGAAGAGCGCGTCGGTCCGCTCGCCGCGCCAGACGTCCGCGAGGGGTGGTGCGGGGAGCAGGGGGCGGTAGGCGCTCTTGTGCGGGTAGGCGTACAGGTAGCCGGCGTAGGGCGGCCCGAGACCGCCCCCGCTGGTCACCACGCCCCCGGCGTCAGGAGGAACTCCGCGTACGGCACGGTCCACACGACCTCGTGGGCGACGCGGTGGCCGTGGTAGCCGTCCTCGCCGTAGGCCGTTCCGTGATCGCTGCACATCACGGTGTGGCAGGCCCTCCCCCGGGAGGTCATCAGCTGGAACAGGCGCGGGAGCCGGGAGTCGACGTACTCCAGGGCGGCGGCGTGGCTGGCGAGCGAGTCGTCGCGGGCTCCGGGGAGGTAGTGGCGGTTCGGCTGGTGCAGGGCGGCGACGTTGACGAAGACGAACAGCGGCCCGGCGGCCCCAGCGACGATCTCGGTCAGCCGGTCGAGCTGGGCGTCGAGGCAGCCGGGCGCCGTCACCCCGAACCCCGGTTCCCAGTGACTCTCGGTGAACAGCCCGGGCAGCACCGACCCCAGCGGCGTCCGGCGGGTGAAGAACCCGACACCGCCGAGGCACACGGTGCGGTACCCGGCGGCCGCGAGCCCCGACGGCAGGTCGGGGGCGTCGAAGACCCACGTGTCGTCGTCCGTCGTCTCGCTGCCGGGGAACGCCGCCGCGTACGGCCGGGGATGTGGCCCGGGGGTGACCGGCGTCGGCAGGAACCCGGCGAAGAACGCGTGGTGCGCCGCGTAGGTGAAGCTGCCCGGGGAATGACGGCGTTCCCACGCTCCGGCGGCCCGGACGACGGCCGGGGTGCGCCCGGACGCCGCGAGCGAGACGGCGACGTCGTAGCGCAGGGTGTCGAGGGTGACGAAGAGGATGTCGCACGGGCCGACGGCGTCGGCGAACCGCGGCCGGGACGCCGCGGTCACCATGCGCGCCAGGTCTCAAAGCGCCCGCTCAGCAGGGCGTCCAGCTGTTCGGAGTAGGTGTCACGCCCGTCGGCGAGGACCCCGGGCAGCAGGTCGCCGAAGGCGTTGACCTCCCCGACGGCGTGCCCCCGCCAGCGGCGGGCCAGCAGCACGTCGACCCCGACGTGCAGGCTCGACCGGAAACAGGCGGCGGCACGGACGCAGGTGTCCGCCACGGCCTCCCACAGGGCCGGTCCGGCGGCGGCACGGACGGCGTCCACGTCGGCGCGGGAGTTGCCGAGGTGCAGGTTGGTCAGGGGGCCGCGCGCGGCGCGGGCGACGACGTGCACCGGACGACCGGCGGTCACGACGACCCGCAGGTCGATCACGTGGGCGCCCAGCGCCGCCTTGGGGATCCACTCCTCGACGTGGAGCCCGTCGGGGGCGAGGCGGTCGACGATGCCGGCGACCTGGTGCTCGTCGTCGTAGCGGCGCACGCGCAGGGAGTTGAAGAGGCGCCCGCCGTCCCGCTCCACCGACGTGTACGCGGCCACCCGGCCCCGGGAGCCGAAGGCGACGGCGAGCACCCCGGACGCCGACGAGCCGTGCGCCGGTTTGACGAACACCCGCCGTACCCCGGACCGGCGCAGCGCCTCGTACCCGTCGACGTCCGGCAGCGCCTCGGGTACCGGAACCCCGGCGTGGGCGAGCACCCGATGGCAGCGCCGTTTGTCGCACAGGACCGCGACGTCCGACGCCGTGGTCAGGAGCGGCAGCCCGGCGTCCTCCAGCCGGGACACCGCCGCGACCATCCCTCGGTAGGCGTCCGCGAACCCGACGATCTCGCCGTGCCGGGCGACCCTGTCCGCGCCGCGCAGCAGCCGGTCGACCTCGGCGTCCCCACCCGGGGAGTCGACACGGACGGCGTCGGCGTCCGCCGGGACGACGCCACCGGCCGCCACCTCACGCCAGGGCGTCACGGCGGGCGGAGACAGCCCGGCGCGGACGGCGGCCTCACGGAACAACCGGACCCGCCGGTCCTCCGGGGTGCCGATCACCCTCAACCGCATGCGGGACCCTCCCCCCGTCGAAGGAACCTCACGACACGCTCACGCACCGACCGCTCACTCCCCGACCGCGACGTAGCGCCCGCCGTCGTCCTCTTCGTCCTGGCGGCCGGAGACGTCGACCTCGACCCCGGGCAGCAGGCCGGGCAGCCTGGCGGTGAGCTCCTCAGAGAGGTAGTGGTGGGACAGGTCGAGCCGGCGCAGGTGGGTCAACGGCCGGCCCGCGAGCAACGACCGCGCCCCGGCGTCGGACAGGACCCCCATCGACAGGTCGAGGACCTCCAGCCGGGGTACGACCGGCGCGGACGCGACCGCCGCCGCCACTTCGTCGGCGATCTCGGCGTCCCGTAGCCCGAGGTACCGCAGGGCGGGGATTCCCCGGCCGGAGAGCACCCCGGCCAGATCGTCCACGGTGGCGTCGCCGCCGTACTGCTCCTCCCCCAGCCACAGTTCGAGGTGGGTCAGCGCCGGGAGGTCGCCCGCGCCCACGGCCCGCACGACGTCCGCGGGGAGACCACCGGACTGGAACGTCAGCTCTCGCAGGGACTCGTACCGTCCCGGTTCCAGCACGAGGCCCTCACCGCCGCGGACCTGCAATACCTCCAGGGCGGGCCAGGCGCGCAGCAACGGCGTCACATCGGCCTGCTGGATCCACGAGATCTCGCAATCCTCGGCCGTGATCTCCCCGAGGAAGAGGGCACGCAGGTTCGCCAGACGATCGGCGAGCCCGGCCAGCAACCCCACTGGAGCGGAGTCCTCGTGCGGCTCGTTCCACTGGCCGATGACCAGGGCACGCACCCGCCCGGCCCCCACCGTCGCCAGAAACCCGCCCAGGACATCCTCGAAGGTGCCCTCGGAGCGGTAGTCGAGGGACACGCGCCAGGCCACGGACTCCGGCGCGGGATGGTCCTTCGCGTCGTCCGCCTCCGCCACGGGCAACCCGGCGAAGGTCGTCACATGCTGGTTGATCGTCATCCTCGTTCTCCTCGGGTGGTGTGCGGCACCTCACCAGCTCTCAGATGGCACCGTAGCGACCGGCGCCGACAGCCAAGCCGCGCCACGACCGTGATGCGAGACCATCCGACCGGCATCGCACGACAGCCGAGTCTGGAAGGTTCTGACAATGATGGACGAATCCGCAGTCCGCAGGCTGTACGACCGTTTCTCCACGATCCCGGGGTTCTGGACGGTGGACGCCTGGTTCTCACGGTCGACGGCACGGTCACCGTACCGGGCCTGGGTCATCGAACGGCTTGGTCTGGGGCCCACGTCGACGGTTCTCGACGTGGCGTGCGGGACCGGGCTGAACTTCGGCCTTCTCCAGCGCGCGGTCACCGACCGGGGACGGATCGTCGGCATCGACTACTCGGGGAAAACTCTCGGTCATGCCCGGCGCACCGTTGCGCGGCACGGCTGGACGAATGTCGAACTCGTCGAGGTCAACGCTCCCCAGTACCGTCCGACGGAACGGTTCGACGCCGCCCTGTGCACCTTCGCCATCGACATCATCCCGGGCTGGCGCGAAACGATCGCCATGATGGGTGACGCCCTGCGCCCTGGTGGGCGGATGGGATTCATCGCCTTCCACCCGTCGTCACGACGCGAGCCCTACCGCCTCGCCAACCGTCTGTGGCGAACCTCCATCTCCAGCTCTAGCGGGATCGACCTCGGTCGCCCCGTCCATGACGAGGTCGGTACGGTCTGCGACGACATCGTGGACAAGGACGCCTTCGGCGGCTTTTACCACCTCCTCGTCGGTGTCAAGCGCGCAGATCGTTAGCCTCCGGCAGGCCCGGGATCTGGCCGGAGGCGGTATCGACGACGAACGCCGATCTCACAAACCCTGCACCGACGGCGCATGGTCCGAGGACGCACCCTTGAGCTCATCAGGCGACCGCAGAAGTGCGTAGAGAATGTGTTGATCTCGTGGTGGATAGGTGTCGAATACCAGCACTAATCCTTCACGAGATCAACACATTCTCTACGCGCTTCATCCTGCGGGGTTCCGATCGACCGGCCGAATCCCGATACCCCGTCGAGCTGGGCGCCACCGCCAGACATGACATTTCCATTCCGGGA
>JAUPKQ010000060.1 GCA_030837345.1 Actinomycetota bacterium
ACCCCGCCGGGGGAACGGTCGAGGGCGACGGCGGTGTGCGGGCGGTCACCGAGGACGGCGCCGACGAGCCTGGTGAGGACCTGCCCGGGACCCGCCTCGACGAACACCCTCGCCCCGGCGGAGTACATGGCCTCGACCTGGTCAGAGAACCGGACCGGCGCGCCGACCTGGGCGGCCAGCTCCGCGCGGACCGCCTGAGGGTCCGTGGGGTAGGGGGCGGCCGACCGGTTCGCGTAGACCGGGAGTTCGAGCGGCCCGACCGGTGTGTCGGCGAGCGCCGCCGCGAACCGGTCGACGGCCGAGGCGATGATCGGGCTGTGGAAGGCGCAGGCGACGTCCAGCGGAACGGCCGGGTGCCCGGCCGAGGTGAGAGCGGCGACGGCGCGGGACACGCCGTCCGTCGTGCCGGAGACGACCACCTGGGCCGGGGCGTTGAGGTTGGCGACGATCACCTCGTCACCCAGACCGTTGTCGGACAACATCTGGCGTACCTCGGCGGCGCCGGCCCGGACGGCGGCCATCGCTCCGGCGTCCCCGCCGACGGCTCCGCTGGCATCCCGGCTGAGGGCTCCGCTGGCATCCCGGCTGAGGGCTCCGGCCGCGTCGAGGATCGCCTGCGCGCGCCGGGAGCTGAGCGACAGAAGGGTGCGGCTGTCGAAGGCCCCGGCGACGGTGAGCGCGACGAGCTCGCCGTAGCTGTGACCGCCGACCATGTCCGCGCGGATCCCGAGCCGCCCCAGCAGGTGGTGGGCGGCGAGGCCGGTGATACCGAGGGCCGGCTGGGCGGCGCGGGTGTCGGTCAGGGCAGCCTGAGCCGCCGCCGTCCGCTCGGGGGTGAAGGTCGACGGCGGGTGGATGAGGTCGGCCCACTCGCGTCCCTGGTAGAGGTACTCCTGGAGTTCGGGGAAGGCGACGAAGAGCCCGGCGAGCATCCCCGGCCGTTGACTGCCCTGGCCGGGGAACAGGACGGCGACCTTGCCGACGGCGTCGGCCTCGGCGTCGGCCTCGGCGTCGGCCTCGGCGTCGGCCTCGGGGGCGGCCTCGGGGGCGAGGAACAGCCCCCGGCGTGGTTCGGGGGCCTCGGCCCGGGACGCCCGCGCCAGGGCCGCCAGGTCGTCGAGGTCCTCGGCGACGACGGCGATCCGGACGGGCGCGGCGGACCCGTCCGCCCAGCCGGCGGCGGTCCGGGCCAGGTCCCGCAGGCGCCAGGGTCTCCCCGCGGCGTCGTTGGCCTCAAGGAGACGTTCCAGCGACCGGACGGCGGTCAGCGCCGCCGCGCGGTCCGTGCCGCGGAACAGGAACAACTCCCCCGGCCAGGCGTCGAGGGCGTGACGGTGGGGGACGACGTCGCCGCCGTGACCGGAGACGACGGCGTGGAAGTTCGCTCCGCCGAACCCGAAGGCGCTGACCGCCGCGACCCGCTCCGCGACCGGTACCGGCCAGGGGCGCGCGCCGGTGGCGAACGTGAACGGGCTGGTGCCGGCGTCCCACGCCGGGTTCGGGCGGCGCACGTGCAGAGTCGGGGGGCGGACGCCGTGGTAGATCGACAGCGCGACCTTGACCAGCCCCGCCAGCCCGGCGGCCGTCTTCGCGTGACCGATCTGGGATTTGACGGAGCCGAGCTGCGTGCCGCCGGTCCGGGCGCCGGCGCGCCGGTAGACGTCGGTCAGGGCGGTCAGCTCGGTCCGGTCGCCGACCACCGTGCCGGTCCCGTGTGCCTCGACGAGCCCGACCTCGGCGGGGGAGACGTCCGCCCGCCGGTAGGCGCGCCGCATCGCCAGGTGCTGGCCTTCCACCCGCGGCGCGGTGATGCCGAGTGAACGCCCGTCGCTGGCCCCCGCCACCGCCTTGATCACCGCATAGATCCGGTCGCCGTCGCGCTCGGCGTCCGCGAGGCGCTTCAACGCGACGCACACGACGCCCTCGGCGAGGGTCGTGCCGTCGGCGGAGCTGTCGAAGGGCCGGGCCCGCCCCGACGGCGACAGGGCGCCGAGCGAGGAGAACATCAGGTAGTCGGTGCTGCCGTTCTGGAGGTCCGCCCCGCCGCACAGCACGACGTCCGCGGAGCCGAGGACGAGTTCCTTGCAGGCCAGGTCGAGCGCGGCCAGGGAGGATCCGCAGGCCGCGTCGACGACGTACGCCGGGCCGCCGAGATCGAGCCGGTTCGAGATCCGGCTGGCGATGATGTTGCCCAGGATTCCGGGAAAGGTGTCGGCCGTGATGCGGGGCAGCACCTCGTCGAGTTCCACGGGCACCTCGCCGTAGTAGGCGGGCAGCGTCCCGCGAAGGGTGATCGCGCTGTGGTAGTCGCTGTTGGACTCCGTGCCGAACACGACGGCGGTCCGCGACGGGTCGAACCTGCCCGGCGTGAGCCGCGCGTCCTCCAACGCCCGCCGGGCCACCTCCAGCGCCAGGAACTGCACCGGCTCGACGTTCGGCAACGTCGACGGGGGGATGCCGTAGGGCAGCGGGTCGAACGGGATACGGGGCAGGAAACCGCCCCACTTGGACGGGCTGAAGCGGCCGCTCGGCGTGCCGCCGAGCTCACCGTCGTAGAAGATCTCCGGATCCCAGCGGCCCTTAGGGACCTGGTCGACCGCGTCCACCCCGCCGATCACGTTGGCCCAGTACGTCGCCACGTCCGCGGCCTTCGGCAGGACGCAGGCCATCCCGATGACGGCGACGTCGGCGGGCGGCGGGGCGGGCACCGGCGGCCTCGGACGGCGCACGGACGCCGCGTCGGCCCGCTGGTGCGCCGCGTCGGGGAACCGGTCGTAGAGCTGGTCGAGGAGCTCGGTGGCGCCGACCGTCACGTCGTCGTGCAGGGCGGTGATCGTCGTTTCGGTGTCGCGCAGGGTCGCCACCTGCCCGGCCATGAAGAGCCCCTCGGCGACCTGCCGGTCGTCGTCGACCGTGATCAGCTCGTCGCCCCGGCGCTCCACGCCCTTGCTCGCCAGGCGCAATCGGCCGACGTTGAACGTCTCCAGCGCGGTCCAGGCCTCCGGTCCGGTCGTCCCCTCGTTCCGCAGCGTCTGCTTGAACTTCTCGAAGTGCGTGACGAACGGGCTCGGGACGCAGCGGGTCAGGTGCCCCGGCGCCGTCTGCAACAGGGCCGTCTCCCTCGCCTCGAGCACCTGTCGCCGGAACCCCGGCAGGATGGCCCCCGTCCGGACCGCCTCGTCCGTCACGAGGTACGCGGTGCCCATCAGCAGGCCCACCGCCACGCCGCGGGCGGCGAGCGGCGCCGCCGCCGCGGCCACCATCAGCGCCGAACGGGAGTCGTGGATCCCTCCGGCGAAGAGCACCTGGAGTTCACCCGCCACGCGGTCGCTCCCGGCGCCCGCGGCGTCGAGGAACTCCTCGAGCACACCGAGCTGCGCCTCCCAGAGCGGGAAACTCGACCATGGCCCCACGTGCCCACCGCACTCGGTGCCCTCGAAGACGAACCGCCGGGCCCCGGCGTCCAGGTACTGGCGCAACAGGGTCCGGGACGGCACGTGCAAGAAGGCGGGGATCCCGGCGGCCTCCAGCGCGGCGGCCTGCGCGGGCCGACCCCCGGCGATGACGACGGCCGACGGCCCGACCTCCTCGATCACGGCCAGTTGCGCGGCGCGGACCTCCTCGGGGGCGAAACCGAGGATCCCCACCCCCCAGGGCCGGTCGCCGAGCAGCTCCCGGGTCCGGTGGAGCAGGCGGGCGGTGGCCGGCCCGTCCGCCATCGCGAGCGCGACGCACGGCAGGGCCCCGTCGTCGGCCACGGCCAGGGCGAACTCGGGGACGTCACTCACCCGGGTCATCGGCCCCTGGACCACCGGACGGCGCAGGCGAAGCGCCGCGCAGAGCGGCGAGTCGCCGGAGAGCACGGTGCGCGCCGCCCCGGCGACGGTACCCGGGCCGGTCGGGGGGTCGAGGACGTCGGCGATCGCCTCCTCGAGCCCCCGGACGGTCCGGGCGGCGGTGCCGAACCGGTCGGCGAGGACGGTCGCGGCGAAACCGTCCTGCCCGAGGGGGGCGAACGCCGATCCGGCCCGGGGGTCGCGCAGACGCCCGAGGACGTCCTCGGGTGTCATCGCGTCGAGGTCCTCGGCGGTCAGCCGCGCCGCCGGGGGGACCTGCACGCGGTACCCGGCCACGACCGTCGTCGCCCCGTCGAGGCGGCATCCGGAGGCCGCGCCCTCCGCCGTGGCGTCCGCCTCGGCGAGCAGGCTGAGCTGCGCGTCCAGGACGACGCCGGCGGCGCCCCCGGCCACGGCGGCGGCCGCTGTGTACACCCCGATGCCCCCGCGCACCCACACCGGGACGCCGAGGTCGGCGGCGAGCACCTGCTGGAGCAGGACGAAGGAGCTCAGCTCGCCGACGCGGCCCGCCGCCTCGAAACCGACCGCGACGAGCCCGGCCGTGCCCTGGCGGACTGCCTCCGCCGCCGCCGGCACCGTCGTCACCTCGGTCAGGAGCCGGTAGTCCGCCGCGAGGTCCCCGGCACTCCACCCGGTGCCGGGATCGTCGGCCAGGTCGGCGCCGAGGACGAGGGTTCCGATCCGCCCGGAGAACGGCTCCAGGTCGACGGGGAAGAGTTCGCAGGCGCGCGTGACCCGTACACCGAACGTCACGGACGCCTCTGAAGCCCCTGACGCCCAGGTGTCCAGCCTGGCCAGCTCCCGGCGGACGTGGGCGGCGGGCCCCCCGAGATCCAGGACGCCGAGGGCTCCCGCCGCGGTCAGCGCGGCGGTGAGGGCGGCGTCCGGACGGCCGAACGGACTCAATCCGATGACGGGCTCCGGGCGGTCCCGGCCGCTGGGACGGAGGGTTCCGGACAGCGGGGCGTTCGAGGTCCGGGACGCGACGGGCGCGTCACCGGGCCGGGCATCATGAGAAGTCATGTCCGTCCACATCGAGGTAGCGACGACCGGCACACGACCGCCGTCGGCGAGGGGTGGATTCCGTCGAACGTGCGCGCAAGAATGAGACGCACCGGGCGGAATGAGCGCTCAAAATAGACCATCCGAAAACTCAAGGAGAAGCTCTCGGCAATAAGAATGACGTCACCGGACGATCAGAACCCGCACGCCGGACCCCAGGTCGTCGGACATCGATGTCATCGCGGGGACATTCTTGGACGCGTCACCTCCGTCAAGAACGGGTGTCCGAACCGGCTACCACCGAACGGCGGGGACCGGCACGACAGAATCGATGACGGCACTGCCACACGGTTCGATGCCGTACAGCGAATCTTCGACAGTTAGTCTCCCGATCGAGCCGAGAACTGTCAAACGACTACGTCGAAGGAATCGCTATTGCCGGAGACGGTCCGGCGGACCGCACCTCGTCAAGGTGCGGGATGGCCATCATGGCTTCCGGCCTCGAAGGAAAGCGGCCGCCGGGACCCCCACCCTCCCGGAGGCCATCCCCGCAGGCCAATAGCCGAACGAGCGGAGCGACGAGGCGTGGCTCCGACGCACCACGGCACGGAAACATCCCCCGCCGATTCCCCGGAGGTCCGATGAAATGACACACATCGGTGACATTCATTCCAGCCAATAAGGAATCATTTCCCTCGGCGACGGGTGACGACCCGATAACCATCCGTCATTTCACCGATGAGAGGATCGAGGACCCGGCGACACGCGCGTCGTCCACCGCGGTGCGCCCGCGGAACGGCGCACACGGCATCATGAGGGCATGGCTGACCTGACGACGTTCGTCGTGATCTACCGCTACGTCCCCGACATGGAGCACCGGCGCGCCCCGCATCGCGACGAGCATCTGCGCTGGATCCACGAGCTCGCCGAGCAGGGGCGCATGCTTCTCGCGGGCGCCGTCCAGGACCCCGTGGACTCGGCGATCCTCGTCATGCGCGCCACCGACCTCCACGAGACCCGGCGGCTGCTGATCGACGACCCCTACGCGAAGGCCAACCTGATCACCGAGGTCGTCGCCCGGCCGATCGGGCTCGCCATCGGTGGATCCGGAGAGGGCCCGAGGCCGCGCTAGCGTTACGTCATGCGATCATTCCCGGCAGCGGGGGACGGCGACCTGTCGCGCCTCCTGACCGAGCAGGTCATCAAGCTGAGTGACCGTGGCTTCGGGGGCGCCCCGGTGCAGTCCAACCTCGCCAGTTCCCAACGCTCCCTGACGCTCGCGCGAGGGGCCCGGAACCTGATGGACAAGGCGCGCCGCCATCTCGCGGCGGGGCGTGAAGAGCGGGCGGATTCCTGCATCGATCGAGCGCTCGATCTGCCACGCAACGACTTCATGGAGGCACCGACGGCGTTGTGATCGGGCGGCCCAACGGGCCGTCATCACCGAACTCCTGCTGGCGGTGACCGTGTACGAGACGGAGCACGCCCGGTGCCGGAGCGCCGGCTGAGCCGACGCCGGACCTCCGCTGGGCCCCTCCCCCACTCTGCCCGGAGAAGGAGCCCAGCGGAGGTGGGGTCTCAGTTGGCCGTGCAGGTCACCGTCGGCGTGGACGGCGAGCCGGCGGACTGGAAGCCGACCGTCGCGCTGCCACCCGCGGGGAGCGAGCCGTTCCACGACTCGTTGGTCACCGTGACGGAACCGCCGCTCCCGCTGAGGCGGCCGCCCCACAGGTTGCCGATCGACTGCCCCGACGCCGAGGGCCACGTGAGTTTCCAACCGGTCAGGGCCTGCTTCGCCGTCACCGTCACCCGCCCGATGTACCCGGCGTTCCACGACTCGGCGGTCGCATAGGTCGCCGTGCACGTGCCGGTGCCGCCACCGGTGCCACCGGTGGAGGTGGTGCTGGAGCCCGTCGACGCCGAGGTGGCGGACGTCGAGGAGGGCGACTCGGACGTCGAGGACGAGGGCGACGACGACCCGGACGTCGGGGACGAGGACGTCGGAGACGAGGACGACCCGGACGTCGGCGCGGAGGCGCCGTCGGCGCGGTAGGTGAAGTTGTCCAGCGACAGTCCCTCACCGCCGGTCCAGGGTTCGAAGCCGGCCTGCACGCTGGTCAGGTACCAGGAACGCTGGGCGTAACCCCGGGTGACCATGTCGTCGAAGAACGTGCGGACGGGGAAGTCGATGGACTGCGTGCCCTGCGTACGCACGTAGGAGACGATGTTCCAGCCGCTCTTGCTGTACCAGACGTCCCAGGTGCCACCGGCCAGGGTGACGGTGGCGACCTTGGATCCGGCCGGCTGGATCGAACCGGCGTGGTTCAGCCACACCATCAGCTCGGCCCCGGTGTTCTGCCCGTCCTTGCGCGCGGTCGGGTCGAACCAGATGTCGTAGGCGGCATCGTAGGCGCCGCTGGACGGGTACTTCATGCTCACGCTGGTCGCCACGGAGTTGAACGCCGGAGAGCTGACGGCCATCGGCAGCCCGCTGCCCGTCGAGCAGTTGTTGTAGTGGCACCCCGCATAGATCGCGGGGTAGGAGCCGGGTGCCCCGTTCGTCGGCTTGTTGTGCGACGCCGTCGTGATCGCGAACCCGCTGTCACTCGTGGTGATGCACTGCGTGGTGTCATCACCCCAGTTGTTGTTGGTGACGACGTACTTGCCGCCGGCAAGGGTCGTGGTGCCGTACTTGTCGCAGATCCGCCCGGCGGCCTGGGCCGGCTCGCTCAGAACCCCGATCGCACCCCCCACCACGGCGAGGAGGGCGCAGGCCGCCAGCGCCACCTGTCCCCCACGACGACCTGTCAGTCCGGTCTTCGGACGACGTGGGCGGAGCCTTCCGGCGGTCCGGGCGAGGTCCTGAGGGGACATTGGCATGACCTTTCAACCGAGGAGTGGAACGCGTCGCCGGTGTCGAACGGCACCCGATCGTCGCAGCCTTCGAAGGCTCTCCGGCCGTCCCTGCGGTGAACATGACACGGGCTGAACCTCTCCTTGACGAGCACGCCCGTCACTTCGTCCTTTCCCGGTGACATCCCGGCCGGGGCGGAACGCGATCTGAATCACCCGTCGAGTCAGAGCTGGTAGACCGCGTCGACGACGAGCTGCTCGACACGACGCAGCGCGGTGACGCACTGATCAATCGTGAAGGCGTGGGTGTCGACGCTGTACACCAGCACGATCTTGCCGTCCTTCTCCTCCACGTGCAGGTAGATCCGCCCGTCGCCGAAGGGCACGGTGCGGTGGCTGATCAGCGAGGACAGGCCCCGGACGTCCCGCGTGTCGAAGGGGGTGAGTTCCCAGTCGGCCGCGCTGCGCCCGAGCTGCCGCCGGTCGTTGATGTGCCAGCAGGTGAACTCGGAGGGACCGCCCCGAGCCCGATCGGCCTCGGCGATAATCGCGTCGCACTCGATGGGATCGTGGTACGCCTGCCTGACCGCCGCGGACGCGAGGGACATCACCCGACGCGTCAGCCTGAGGAAGGGCTCGCCGCGAGGGTCGACCAGGCAGGGGGCGCTCTGGGTCAGCGGGGCGATCGATCGGGCGAGTCCGGGACGGAACCGGTTGTGGACCAGGAGCTGCATCAGGACCGGTGAGGTGCCGGTGAGCTCGGCGGCAGCGGTCGCCTGGGCTGCCATGAGGACGGACGCCGGGTGCAGGTTCCGGCTGGAGAGCAGGGTCAGGGCCCCGTGCAGTGCGGGCGAGGTCAGGTGCAGCTCCTGATACCGGTGCGTCCCCGGAGCCGGACTGCGAGGAGCCGGGTCGAGCGGGGCCTGGGAGAGGGTGGCCGCCCACCCCGCGAGGGCCGTGTCGGACACCGCCCGGCCCTCCGGCGTGCCCTGCCAGCGGGCGAGGTCCAGAGCCTGCGGAGCCGAGGTCCGTGCTGCCGGATTCTGTGCCGCGGGGCCTTTCGGGTGCAGCAGTTCCCTCAGGAGTTCCTCCCCCAGGACGATCAGGCCGAGGCCGTCGGTGACCAGGTGGGTGAACACGATCACTGCCTGGCGGGCGATTCCCTTCCGGTGCACGATCGCCACCCGGAGCGGCAAGTCCCGTTCGAGGTCCATCGGCGTGGTCTTGAACCTCAGGTAGGCCTCCAGGCCGGGATCGGTACCGGGATCGGTACCGGTACCCCGGGAATCGACCGAGCGGTCCTCAAGGAGCTCGATCGTCTGCACGCCACTGGCTGCGACCATCTGACGGGGATGTCCGTCCGGGGAGACGGTCACCCGTGTCCGCAACGCGTCGAACCGGTGGACCAGCCGCTGGGCCGCCGCGGCCAGGTCCTCCACGCGAATACCGTCGGGTACCGGAGGGAAGGCTCCTACCGGCATGAACGACCCGCTGCGTCGCATCTGCAGCCACAGCTCCAGCTGGCCCCAGGACAGTTCGCCTTCCCCCGAGCGGGCATTGCTGAACGGCAGTTGGAGAATTTCCGACATTGATCTGTCCTCGTCAGTTCCGATGGTGATCCCGCGCGTCCGTGTGGAGATCGGCGGGTGGATAAGGTGGCGGGTGTACGGGCCCGCACCGAGGCACCGGACGTGCCGGGGGGCGGGGACGTGGTCGATCAGGGCGAACGTGACGCCGATGTGAGCAGGGCGGACGCCGACCTGACGACCGGCCCGGTCCTTGAGGGAGTGGTGCGGTTCGCCGCTCCGATCGCGGCGGCGAACCTCCTGCAGCAGCTGTACCTGCTCGTCGACAGCATGGTCGTCGGCCGGTACCTCGGAGTGCCGGGGATGGCGGCGATCGGCGCGAGCCAGTCGTTGACGTACCTCCTGTGGACCGTGATGTTCGGCCTGAACGCCGCCTTCTCGATCCGCATCGCACACCACGCGGGGGCCGGGACGTCCGACCGCCCGGCGGTGCGCGCCCTCGCCCGGTGCACCGTGGCATGGTCGGCCGCGAGTCTCGTGCTCACCGTGGCAGGAGCCGGTACGGCCCTGGCCGCCATGGGGGTCAGCGGCTCTCTCGCCGACGACGCCTGCCGTTTCCTCAATGCCCTCGCCGTCGGTCTGCTGCCCGTGTTCGGGCTGGCCGGGATCGCCGCCGTCCTCACCGGCCGTGGGGACTCCCGGACGGCGATGGTCCTGCTCGGGGTGTGCAACGTCCTCAACGGTGTCTTCGTGTGGCTGTTCGTCGGCCCGATGCGTCTCGGCCTCGCCGGGGCCGCGCTGGCGACGGTCGCCGCGAACGCGCTCGCCGCCGCCGCAGGTCTCGTCCTGATGCGACGCCCGTCCGGGCTCACCGACGAGGTCGCCTCCGAAAACACCTCCGGGATCGAGGCCGAGCTGCGGAAGGCGCTGCGGATCGGGATTCCGATGACGACCCAGCACCTCCTGATCGCGGGCGGGATGATGCTGCTCACCGGGGTGGTCGCGGGCTTCGGGGCCGCCGTTCTCGCCGGGGTGACCGTCGTCATCCGGCTGGAGCAGTTCGCGAACGTCGTGTTCCTCGGCCTCTCCTCCGCGGTCGCGACGTTCGTCGCCCAGAACGCCGGGGCGGGGCGTCCGGACCGGGTCCGGCAGGTCCTGTGGGCGGCGATCCGGACCACGGTCGGGCTGTCCGCCGTGGTGTCGGTGACCGTCATCCTGTTCCGGGACGGCATCACGGCGGCGTTCATCGACGACTCCGCCGCGGCCTCGGTCATCATCCGCTACATCCTGATCACCTATCCGTTCTTCGTCTGCTACGCCCTGATGGTCGTCGTTCACGGGTACCTCAACGGGTTGGGACGGTCGGTGATCCCCCTGGTGTGCACCGTGCTGTGCTTCGGCATCGTCCGGTTGCCGCTGTCG
>JAUPKQ010000061.1 GCA_030837345.1 Actinomycetota bacterium
GATCATCAATACCACAATACTAATTGGCATCGACAATAAGCACGCTGTTGAGTTCTCAAGGAACAGGCACAACCGACATCCACTCTCAACGAGCTTCCCTCGGGCGCTTGCTTCGTTCGCCATGCTTCGTTCGCCTTGCTGTGTTTCTACCTTACCCCATCTTTCCGACCGTCCCGACCGGCTTGTCCGCCGCTCGAACCATTCGTCAAGATGATTTCTCCGCCAATTTCAACCGCTTTGGGAGCGATGAAGACGCGGAGAATCCACCCGGCGGAACCGGCCGCACAAGCGTCCGTTTCTCCCACCGGGAGGTGAGTTACTGAGATTGAGCACCCGTCTCCAGGAGCCGAACCTTGTCGACCACCCTCAGGGCAACTCCACTACCGTAGACCCGCCGCTCGCCCCTGGTCAAATCGTTGCTGTGACCCGGGCCTGCGGCCTGTCCCTCCGGCAGGAAGAACATTACCCCACCTTCAGGGGTGCTCATGACACACCCCGGGTGAGGGGCCCGCTCCCCCACCGTCCTGACCGGCGTCCCCCGTCCCCGTGGCGCTGATCGTCGCCGCTCCCCTGACCTGCGTACCCGTGTAGACCACCACCGTCTGGCCGGGGGCGACCCCGTCCAGGGGCTCGCCCAGGCGGATGAGCAGCCGCGAGGCCGTCACGGCGTCGATCCTTCCCGGGACCTCGGCGCCGTGGGCCCGCACCTGCACCCCGGCCTCGGCCCCGGCCTTCAGGGGATCCGCGCACCACGACAATCCCTCGCCCGACACCTCCCGGACCGCGAGGGCTTCCTTCGGCCCGACCACCACCGTGTTCGTCACCGGACGCACCTCAACGACATACCGGGGACGGCCGTCGGCCGCGGGAATCCCGAGACGCAGGCCTCTCCGCTGGCCGACGGTGTAGGCGTAGGCGCCCTCGTGATCGCCCACGGGCCGGCCGGTGAGGTCCTCGACGATCCCGGGACGGCGCCCGAGTCTCGCCGTCAGCCACCCGGCGGTGTCGCCGTCGGCGATGAAGCAGATGTCGTGCGAATCGGGTTTGTCCGCCACCTGCAGGCCACGGGCGGCGGCCTCTCGGCGGACCTCGTCCTTCCGGGTGTCGCCGAGAGGGAAAAGCGCGTGCCGCAACCGTTCCGGCGTGAGTACCGCGAGGACGTAGGACTGGTCCTTGGCCGGGTCGACGGCGCGGTGGAGTGTTCTCCCGCCGCCCGGCTCGTCGACGACACGGGCGTAGTGACCCGTGCAGACGGCGTCAAAGTCCAGGGCGAGGGCGCGGTCGAGCAACGCGGAGAACTTGATGCGCTCATTGCACCGGACGCACGGATTCGGGGTGCGCCCCGCCGCGTACTCCGCGACGAAGTCCTCGACGACGTCCTGCTCGAAACGCTCGGCGAGATCCCAGACGTAGAAGGGGATTCCCAGGACGTCGGCCGCACGGCGTGCGTCACGCGCGTCCTCGATCGTGCAGCACCCCCGGGCTCCCGTTCTCTCCGTCGCCGGTGTCCGGGAGAGCGCGAGGTGGACGCCCACGACCTCATGCCCCGCCTCCAGCGCCCGTGCGGCCGCCACCGCGGAGTCCACACCACCGCTCATCGCCGCCAGCACGCGCATGTCGTCGCCCCTTCCGTCGAGTTCCCCGTCCGTACCTCAGCCGCGGGCGCCGGTCGCCAGCCACGCGCGGCGCGCGCGGCGGACCACCGGTCCGATCGCCTCCGCGAGCGCCTCGACGTCGGCCGTCGTCGAGGTGTGCCCGAAGGTGAAGCGCAACGCGCCCCGCGCCTGTTCCTCACCGACCCCCATCGCCAGGAGGACATGGCTCGGCTGCGGGACTCCGGCCTGGCACGCCGACCCCGTCGAGCACTCGACCCCCCGGGCGTCCAGCAGGTAGAGCAGCGAATCACCCTCGCACCCGGGGAAGGTGAAGTGGGCGTTCCCGGGGAGACGGCCGGCGGGATCGGGATCGCCGCGCAGCACGGCGTCCGGAACCTCACCGAGCACGGCCGCGACAGCGTCGTCCCGCAGGGTGGCGAGGCGGGGTGCCTGCGTCCCGCGGGCGCCCTCGGCGAGAGCGGCGGCGAGGGCGAACCCCCTGGCCGCTGGGGCGTCGAGGGTGCCTGAGCGCACCCCTCGCTCCTGGCCTCCACCGTGCAGGACCGGTGTCAGCCCGAGACCACGGCGGGCGACGAGCGCCCCCACCCCCAGGGGACCACCGATCTTGTGGCCGCTGAGCGCCAGGCAGTCGACGCCGGACGCCGCGAAGTCGACGGGGATCTGGCCGAAGGCCTGGACGGCGTCGCTGTGCACCGGGATCCCGTACCGGTGGGCGAGCTCGGCGAGCTCAGCGACGGGCTGGATCGTGCCGACCTCGTTGTTCGCCCACATCACGCTGACGAACGCGACGTCGTCCGGGTCACGCCGAATCGCGGCCTCGACGGCGTCGAGCCTCACCCGGCCGACGTCGTCAACCTCCAGCCACTCGAGAGTCGCTCCGGCCCGGGCACCGAGCCACTCCACCGAGTCGCGGACCGCGTGGTGCTCGACGGCGGAGGCGAGGACGCGGCGACGGCGTGGGTCGGCCTCCGAGCGGGCCCAGAAGAGCCCCTTGACCGCGAGATTGTCCGCCTCGGTCCCGCCGGCGGTGAAGACGACCTCGCTGGGGCCGGCCCCGACGGCCGCGGCGAGTTGCTCGCGGGACTCCTCGACGACGCGGCGGACCCGCCGTCCCGAGGTGTGGAGGGAGGAGGGGTTGCCGAGCCGTTGGAGTTCGGCGGTCATCGCCGCGAGGACCGGCCCGAGCATGGGAGTCGATGCCGCGTGGTCCAGGTAGGAGCTCACGGCGGCCGAGTCTAGATCCCCGCTCCGTCGGGGTCCGGCGGTGGTCCCGGAGGGACCTCCCCGCGGACGACGTGGGTTCAGCGACCGCTGAACGTCGCCCGGCCGGGACCGTCCTCACGGAACGATCTCATGCCGAGGTCCCGGTCGGCGGTGGCGAAGAGCCCGGTGAACAGCGCCCGCTCGATCTCCAGGCCGGTCATGAGGTCGACCTGGAGGCCGCGGTCCACCGCCTCCTTGGCCGCGCGCAGCGCGTAGGCCGGGCCGCCGACGTAGCGGGCGACCCTGCGCCGTGCCGCGTCGTGGACGTCGTCGTCCGGCACGACCTCGTCGACGAGCCCGATCGCGAGCGCCTCGGACGCCGTCACTTGGCGTCCGGAGAAGATCAGGTCCTTGGCGCGGGCCGGGCCGATCAGCCGGGCGAGGCGTTGCGTTCCTCCGGCGCCGGGGATGATTCCGAGGAGGATCTCGGGCTGGCCGAGGCGGGCGCCCTCGCCCGCGACCCGGAAGTCGCAGCAGAGGGCGAGTTCGCAGCCGCCGCCGAGCGCGTAGCCGGTGATCGCGGCGACCGTCGGTCTGGGGATCGAGGCGAGCGCGGTGAACGCCGCCTGGAGGGCGACCGACCGGTCGACGATGTCGGTGTAGGACATCGCCTCCAGCTCCAGGACGTCCGCCCCGGCGGCGAAGGAGCGCCCCTCGCCCTGGACGACGACAGCGGCGACGTCCTTCCGCCCGGCGATCTCGGCGGAGACGGCCCGCAGGTCGTCCTGCATCGCGGTGTTCAGGGCGTTCAGGGCCTTCGGGCGGTCAAGGACGATCGTCGCGATGCCGCCGTCCACGTCGAGCCGTACGCAGTCGCCCACCCGTGCCTCCTTCGGTCACCGCCGTCGGTCCGAGGGTCGGCCGGACCGTCCGGACGGGCCCGAGCCTAGGTGCCGGTCCCGGGCGCGGCGAGAGAGATCGACCCCTGTTTTCTCCGGCCCGGAACCCCAGGACAAGCACCCCAGAACAGGAACCCCAGGCGCCGGGGAGGTCAGCGCCAGGTACCCGGGTCGGCCTCGGCGAGGCGGGCGGCCTCGATCTCCGCCGCGAACTCGGAGTCGGCCTCGGCGCCGTACTCGACGACGGCCGCGTACCACCGCTGCACACTGTGAAGGACCGCCTCGACAGTGGCGCTGAGGAGCGGACGCAGGTCGAGCCCGTCGCTGAGCACCAGGTCGACCGCCACGACCAGCCGGTCCTCGACGACTGTCGCCTTGATGAGGTTGAGGGCCCCGACGACGGCGTTGGCGGCCCGCAGCCGGGTGATCTCCCCTCCGGGGACCTCCTGCTCGATCCACTGGCCGAACACGCGGATCAGCGGGGGGACGGTGTCCAGGCAGCGGACGAACAGCTGTTGCCCCTGAGCTCGGAAGGCGACGTCGCCGTCGGAATCGACGCTCGGGCGGAAACCCTCGTCCAGCAGGGCGTCGAACACCCTGACCCGCATGGCGTTGTCGTCGGCCGGGCGGTCGCCAGGGGTGAACGAGGGCATGGAGGTGGGATCGGTCACGTCGGTCACGGTACCGATTCCGGCGCGTCCCCGTCCGGGCAGCGGTCCCTTCGACCTTCCCGTCGGGCAGACTTTGGCCCATGCCATCGCGAGCAGCCCGTCCGCATCCCCTGGGGGTCCGGCTCCGCGACGGGGGCGTGGACGTCGCCGTCCTGGCGGCCCACGCCGACGCCGTCGAGGTCAGCCTCCTTTCTCCGTCGGGCGAGGGCGCGTGGCGGGAGGACAGGTTCGCTCTTCCCTCCCACCTCCACGGGGTCTGGTACGGCCATGTCCCCGGCGTCGGCCCGGGCCAGCGCTACGGGCTCCGGGTCGACGGGCCGTGGGACCCGGTCCGGGGGCACAGGCACAACCCCGCCAAGCTCCTGCTCGACCCCTACGCCCGGGCGCTCGGCCGGACACCGGACCTCCGCCCGGAACTCTTCGGGCACACCGTCGACGACCGGCTCCAGGGCGGCATCACCCAACGTGACGATCGTGACTCCGCTCCGTGGGCGCCTCTCGGCGTGGTCGTCGACGACACCTTCGACTGGGGGGACGACGCTCCGCCCTACGTGTCGATGTCAGACACCGTGATCTATGAGGCGCACGTGCGAGGGCTGACGCAGCTGCTCCCCGGCGTCCCGCCCGAGCTGCGCGGCACCTACGCCGGGCTGGGCCATCCCGCGACGGTCGCCCACCTGCTCGGGCTCGGGGTGACCACGGTCGAGCTGCTGCCGGTCCAGGCGTTCAACACCGAACCGGCCCTGGTACAACGCTGGCGGATCAACTACTGGGGATACAACACGCTCGGGTACTTCGCACCCCACCCCGGGTACGCCGCCACGACCGATCCGGCCGGAGTTCTCGCCGAGTTCAAGGCGATGGTGCGGTCCCTGCACACGGCCGGCATCGAGGTCGTGCTCGACGTCGTGTACAACCACACCGCCGAGGGAGGCGTCACCGGGCCGACCCTGTCGTTCCGGGGTCTGGACGCCGCCACGTACTACCGGCTCGACGGTCACGGCGGTGACATCGACTCGACCGGGTGCGGCAACAGCCTCGACGCCCGGGAGCCGCGCGTCGTCCAGCTCGTCCTCGACTCGCTGCGGTACTGGGTGGAGGAGATGCACGTCGACGGGTTCCGGTTCGATCTGGCGCCGACCCTCGCCCGGGGCCGCGACGGGTTCGACCCCGAACATCCCTTCCTCGTCGCGGCCCGCATCGACCCGGTGCTCGCCGGGACGAAACTCATCGCCGAGCCGTGGGACGTCGGGCCGCACGGGTGGCGCACGGGGCAGTTCCCGGTGCCGTTCTCGGAGTGGAACGACCGGTTCCGCGACAGCGTCCGCGACTTCTGGCTGCCCGGCGCGGCGCGGGCTGCCGCCGGAGAGCCGACGGGCGGCGTCCGTGACCTCGCCACCCGGCTGGCGGGCTCCGCCGACGTGTTCGCGGCCCGGCGCGGGCCGATGGCGTCCGTCAACTTCGTCTCCGCCCACGACGGCTTCACCCTCGGCGACCTCACCGCCTACAACGAGAAGCACAACGAGCGAAACGGCGAGGACAACCGGGACGGCACCACCGAGAACCGCTCCTGGAACCACGGTGCGGAGGGCCCGACGGACGACGAGGGCATCCTGTCCGCCCGGCGGCGCTCGATGCGCAACATCATGGCGACCCTGCTCCTCGCGACGGGCGTGCCCATGATCGTCGCAGGTGACGAGCTCGGCCGGACCCAGGGCGGCAACAACAACGCCTACTGCCTGGACGACGAGACGTCCTGGGTCAGCTGGGACCTCGAACCGTGGCAGGAGGACCTCCGCGACACCGTCGCGTACCTGCTGGCCCTGCGGCGTGAGCATCCGGTGCTGCGGCAGGACCGTTTCTTCGCCGGACGCCCCGTGCACTCCGACGGGACCAAGGACATCGCCTGGTTCGGCCCGGAGGGCGCGGAGATGGATCACGGGCGCTGGCACGACCCGTCCCTGCGCGTCCTGCAGATGTACCTGCACGCCGTCCACGCCGACCCCTCGGGACGGCACATCGACGGCTCGCTGCTCGTCGTCGTCCACGGGCGCCCGGAGCGGGCGGAGGTCCGGCTGCCGGGGCAGCCCTGGGCCGACCGGTACGCCCTGCTGTGGGACAGCTCCTTCGACCAGCCCCCCGGCTACCCGAAGGGACCGGACGGCACCGTCGTCACCGCGGGCGAGGCCGTCGACGTCCCCGGGAACACGGTCCAGGTGTACGGGGCCAGGCCTCCCCAGGCCCGCGCGCCCCGGGCCTGAGCCCGGCCGGGTCCGGCCCCTCACACGCCGGTCGTGCGGCTCCCGGTCCGGGAAGATCGGAAGAGC
>JAUPKQ010000062.1 GCA_030837345.1 Actinomycetota bacterium
CGGCCGAGGAGGTCGCCGCCGCTCTCGTGCGCGTCGGCCTGGAGGAAGAGGCCGTCCACGGAGGCGAGGTCACGGGTCCCGTCGTCGTCGGCCGGGTCCTCGCGTTCGCCGAGGAGCCCCAGAAGAACGGCAAGGTCATCCGGTGGTGCACGGTCGACGTCGGCCGGCACAACGCCGCCGACGGGACGCCGAGGGGGATCGTCTGCGGCGCCCGCAACTTCGCCGCCGGGGACCTGGTCGTCGTCAGCCTGCCGGGCGCCGTCCTCGTGGGCGGGTTCGCCATCTCGGCGCGCAAGACGTACGGGCACCGGAGTGACGGGATGATCTGCTCCGCCCGGGAGCTCGGTCTGGGCGACGACCACGGCGGCATCATCCGGCTCGCCGAGTGGGGCCTGGACGCCGTGGAGCCGGGCGCGGACGCCGTCGCCCTGCTGGGGCTCGATGAGCAGACCCTTGAGGTCAACGTCACCCCCGACCGCGGGTACTGCTTCAGTGTCCGCGGGATCGCCCGGGAGTACGGCCACTCGACCGGCGCGGTGTTCACCGACCCCGCCGCCGTGGAGGTCCCCGCCCCGACGGCTGACGGGTTCGGTGTCCGCCTGGAGGACACCGCCCCGATCAGGGGCGCGTCCGGGTGCACCCGGTACGTCGCCCGTGTCGTGCGCGGGGTGGACGCCGCCCGCCCGTCCCCGCGGTGGATGCAGCGCCGCCTGGAGGCGGCAGGGATGCGCCCGATCTCGTTGGCCGTCGACGTGACGAACTACGTGATGCTCGCCGTCGGCCAGCCGCTGCACGCCTTCGACCTGGAGACACTCACGGGGCCGATCGTCGTGCGCCGGGCTCGTCCGGGCGAGAAGCTCACGACCCTGGACGACGTGTCGCGCGATCTCGACCCGGAGGATCTGCTGATCACCGATGCCGGCGGGGAGCGCGTGCTCGCCCTGGCCGGGGTGATGGGCGGGGCGAGCAGCGAGGTCACCGCCGCGACGAGGGACATTCTCGTCGAGGCGGCCTGCTTCGACTGGGTGACGGTGGCGCGGACCGCCCGCCGTCACAAACTGGCGACCGAGGCGAGCCGCCGGTTCGAGCGCGGTGTCGACACCGACCTGGCGGCCCGGGCCGCCGAACTGGCCGTCCGGCTGCTCGTCGAGCACGGTGGTGGCGAGGCCGGTCCGGTGACCGACGTCGGCCGCGGCGTTCCCCGGGTCCCCCTGCGGATGGCCTGGGATGTCCCGAACCGGATCGTCGGCTGTACCTGGACCCGTGAGGAGGTCGTCGCCACCCTCACCGAGATCGGCTGCGAGGTCACCTCGGACGGTGACGACCTCGTCGTCGTCGCCCCCTCGTGGCGCCCGGACCTCACCGGCGGGGCCCACCTCGCCGAGGAGGTCGCGCGCCTGCGCGGCTACGAGCAGATCCCGTCGGTCCTCCCGGTCGCCCCGGCGGGGCGAGGGCTCACCCACGGCCAGCGATCGCGCCGGTCGGTCGCGAGGGCCCTGGCCGAGCACGGTCTCGTCGAGGTCCTGAGCTATCCGTTCGTGTCGCCGTCCGTGCACGACGCCCTGGGTCTTCCCCCGGACGACGAGCGGCGCCGCGCCGTCCGCCTGGCCAACCCCCTGTCGGCCGAGCAGCCGGAGCTGCGCACGTCGATCCTGCCTCCGCTGCTGGAGACGCTGCGGCGCAACGTCGGCCGGGGAACGACCGATCTGGGGCTGTTCGAGGTCGGTCTGGTGGTGCTGGACGACGAGCGCCAGGGGTCTGTCCCCCGGCGGTCACCCGTGCCCCGGCCGCCCGCGGCGGTCCTGCCGGACGCCGCGACCCTCGCCGCCGTCGAGGCCTCGGTGCCCTCCCAGCCCCGCCACGTCGGCGTCGTTCTCGCAGGCCAGCGTGAGCAGCCGGGCTGGCTGGGGCCGGGGCGCGCCGCCGACTGGGCGGACGCCGTCCGGGCCGCCGAGGTCGTCGCCGCGGCGCTCGGGCTGACCCTGGTCCGGAGGGCGGGCGATCGCGCGCCCTGGCACCCGGGCCGTTGCGCCCTCCTGGAGCTTCCCGACGGCACCGTCGTCGGGTACGCGGGAGAGCTGCATCCCAAGGTCGTGGAGGCCATGGGCCTTCCGCCGCGCACGGTGGCGGCGGAGCTCGACCTCGAGGTGCTGATCTCCGCCTCGGGCGGGACGACCCGGGCGGCGCCGGTGTCGACCTTCCCCGTGGCCAAGGAGGACGTCGCGCTCGTCGTCGACGGGACGGTCCCGGCGGCGGCGGTCGGGTCCGCGCTCGGGGCGGGGGCCGGGGAGCTGCTCGAGTCGGTCAGGCTCTTCGACGTCTACACCGGCCCGCAGATCGGCGAGGGCCGCAAGTCGCTGGCCTTCGCGCTGCGCCTGCGCGCCCCGGACCGCACGTTGACGGCGGCCGAGACGGCCGCTGCCCGGGACGCCGCGGTCGCACGGGCGGCCTGCGAGGTCGGAGCGGTACTGCGTGATCGTTAAGAGTGTGATCACTAGGAGTGGGGGGATGACCGCAGAGGGCCGAAAAGCCTGGCATCATCCCTGACGTGTCCCACGATGCGACCCCTGGTGAGGGGCAGCCCCCGTCGAGCCCGGCAGACGGTGCCGCGCCCGGCGCTCCCGCGGACCCCTCCCCGGGGGCCGGGGACGACCGGGCCGGGCGCGACCCGGACGTCGATCCCGATCTGAGCAGTGCCGCGCGCGCCCTCGCTGCCTTCGTCGCCTCGGAACGCAAGATCCTCGGTGAGCTCGCCGCCCACGCCGACGGGCCGCCCTACTCCGGGCAGTCCTCCCGGGGGCAGGACCTTCCGGATCAGGACTTCTCAGAACAGGATTCCCCGGAACAGGACTTCTCCGGTCAGGACTCCCCGGACCAGGACTCCCCGGACCAGGACTTCTCCGGCGAGGAGGAGCCGTACCCCGGGCAGCACACGGCCTACGACGAGCAGCCGGAGTACTCCGACCCATATTCCCTGGAGTTCGGCCAGGATCCGGAGTACGGGTCGGAGCCGAGCCGTGGAAGGGCGCCGCGCGCCGTCCCGCCGCGGGGAATCTCGGGCCCCTTCTTCGGAAGGGGCGCCGACCAGGGGGAGGAGCGCCACGAGGCTCCGCCTCCCCCGCCCGCCGAGTTCTTCACGCCGACGCCCGTCCCCCCGCCCGGGTCCGGTCAGGCGATCTTCGGGAGGGTGCACGAGCCTCTCGGGTCGCCGCAGGCGACCTTCGGAGGGACCCAGGCGGCCCGGGTCGCGCTCGTGACGGGGGCTGGCCGGGGGATCGGCCGCGCCATCGCGCTCGGGCTCGGTCGCGCCGGGGTCTCGGTCGCCCTGCTCGGGCGCTCTCCGGACGCGCTGGAGCAGGTCGCGGCGGAGATCGCCTCCTACGGGGTGGCCGCCTCATGGGCGGGTGCCGACGTGCGGGACTACATCCAGATCGGCAACGCCGTCGAGCGGCTGGAGTCGGCCATCGGGGAGATCGATCTTCTCGTCAACAACGCCGGGGTGATCGAACCTGTCGAGGTGCCGGTCTGGGAGGCGGGTCCGGAGACCTGGTGGCACGTGGTCGAGACCGACCTGCGCGGGCCGTTCCACTGTGTCCGCGCCGTCGTCCCGGGGATGATCGAGCGGGGGGGCGGGCGCGTCGTCAACCTCAGCTCCGGGGTCGGCGCGGGGGACAAGGACGTCTACTCCGCGTACGCGGCGGCCAAGGCGGGGCTCTTCCGGATCACCGGGTCCCTCCACCTCGCCGGGTACCGCCACGGGCTGCGGGCCTTCGAGCTCTCCCCCGGTACCGTCCGGACCGACATGACCTCGACGATGGCCGTCCACTCCGGACGCCAGGAGTGGACCCCGGTGCAGGCCGTCGTCGACCTCGTCGTCGCCGTCGCCGCGGGCCGCCTGGACGCCTGGTCGGGCGGATTCCTGCGTGCCGGGGTCGACACCCCCGAGAGCCTGGACAGCGCCGAGCTCGCCGCGGGGGAGGATGGACTGCCTCCGACGGCCCGGCGGCTGGGAGTGCTGCCCTATGGCGGCGACGACCCGCTGATGACGTACTTCGCCCGGACCGTTCGTCAGCTTCCCCGGTAGGGCGTCAGGTTTCCCGGCGGAGCATCCGTCTTCCCGGCGGGGCCGGCGGGTCCTGGCGGGCTGCCCCCGCCGAGTGGGCCGCAGATCACACCCGCCCTCTGAGTGCATGCTCATGCATGGTCGTGTATGGTCATGCGGCATGACGTTCAGCGCGGCAGTAGCCGGTGCCAGCGGGTACGCCGGTGGGGAGATCCTCCGCCTGCTCCTGGCACACGGGGGTTTCGAGGTGGGTGCGGTGACCGCCGCGTCCAACGCCGGGACCGCCCTGGGAGAGCATCAGCCACACCTCGTCGAGCTCGCGGACCGGATGCTGCAACCGACGACGCCGGAGGTCCTCGCCGGTCATGACGTCGTCTTCCTCGCCCTGCCGCACGGTGCGTCCGCGCCGATCGCCTCGGCGCTTCCGGCCGACGTCGTCGTCATCGACTGCGGGGCCGACCACCGGCTGACCGACCCGGGGGCCTGGGCGGAGTTCTACGGTGGTCCCCACGCCGGTAGCTGGCCCTACGGCCTGCCGGAGCTCCTTCTCGCCGGCGGGACCCGCCAGCGTGAGGCGCTGAGGGGCGCCCGGCGGATCGCCGTTCCCGGTTGCTACCCGACCGCGTGCTCCCTGGCCCTCGCGCCGGGGTTCGCGGCGGGCCTGCTCGCGCCGGACGTGGTCGTGGTGGCGGCGAGCGGGACGTCGGGTGCGGGCAAGAGCCCCAAGACCACCCTGCTCGGTGCTGAGGTGATGGGCTCGATGAGCCCGTACGCCGTCGGCGGCGTCCACCGGCACACCCCCGAGATGGAGCAGAACCTGTCGCTCGCGGCCGGGTCCCCGGTGCGGGTCTCGTTCACCCCGACGCTCGCCCCGATGCCCCGGGGCATCCTCGCGACCGCGACGGCACCGCTTCGGGCGGGCGTGAACCCCGGCGAGGTCCGTGAGGCCTGGACCTCCGCCTACGCCGACGAACCGTTCGTCCACGTCCTTCCGGAAGGACGCTGGCCTCGCACGGGCGACACCCTCGGGGCGAACCTGGCGCTCGTCCAGGTCACCGTCGACGAACGGACCGGACGTGTGATCGCGGTCACCGCGATCGACAACCTGACGAAGGGCACCGCAGGGGGAGCCCTCCAGTCGGCGAATCTCGCCCTCGGCCTGCCCGAGACCCAGGGCCTGCCGCGGACCGGCCTGGCGCCGTGACCGCCCCCGTGACCGCATCCGTGACCG
>JAUPKQ010000063.1 GCA_030837345.1 Actinomycetota bacterium
CTCCCGCCCGGGCCGCTTCAGCCGCGGGTGCGGACCAGTTGAACGACGCGGCCCACGTTCACCGTCCATCCGACGCCGAAGACCCGAGGAACGATCAAGCGCGGGTTGTCCGGTGCCCACATCCGCTCACACAGCCGGTCGAGCGTCGGCGGCCGCAGGTCGTACGGGACCAGACCGGCCAGATCGCCGTGCCAGTCCCGCCGCTCCGCGGGTGTGCGCATCTCCTTGACGACCGCCGCAGCGACCAGGCCCGCGCCCGCGAGCCGGTACAGGCGCCGGAGCGTGTGCCCACCGGAACCCTTCGTCGTGTCCTTCCCCTGTCGCCCCACAGCCAGCGTTCTCCTCCCTGGTGACGTCGTGCCATCGTCCCGCAGGTCCCGGCCCCTGGCGAGCGGGTCGGCGACCAGGGCGACCTCCTCACATATTTGAGGCAATCAACTACCCGAACCTGAACACACTCATTTCGCCAGATCCGTGACCATCCGACCAATCGTGATCCACAGCTGACGGGTTCCGACCCGGCAGGAGCTCCTCACCCAGGAGATCCTCCACCCTGGGGTCGGGCCCGGACACCCTCCGGTCCGCCCTCGGGCACCCGGCGTCGAGGGCCGCTCAGTCGGGGTCCGTCGACTCCAGGAGGTACAGGACGCGCCCGCCGTCGATCTCCAGGCTCGGGCCGCCCGGGAAGGCCGCGACCCCGGCGGACGCGGCCTTCGTGACCGCGGCGTCCCAGTGGAGCGTCCCGCCCTCGTCGGGTTCGTCGTCCGGGGAGTAGATCAGGATCCCTCGCGGGGCCATCGGCTGGGGACGCAGGTCGAGCACGACAGAGGTGCCGAGCGTCCACACGCCGGGCTCCTTCTCGTCCAGCGTCTCGACGAGGCCGAAGCCGCAGGTGTCGCAGCCGGGCTCCTGGTTGATCGCCACGCCGTGCTCGCACAGAACCAGTCTCATGCGGTGTTCGTACGCCATCGGGGCACGGGAAGGCAAGGCGGGCGGACGAGCCGGACTGTAAGCCGGATCCTGTGCCCCGCCACGGTCTCCCGTGACGGGCGGCGGCCATCCATCTCGGGACGCCGTTGCCGACGCCCTCCAGCGGTCTACCCGGCAGCTCGGGCGGGCCGCCCTCGAACGCTGCCTGTGCGACCTTGCTCCAGGTGGGGTTTACCGAGCCGCTCCGGTCGCCCGGAGCGCTGGTGGTCTCTTACACCACCGTTTCACCCTTACCGATGTTCCTTCCGGAGCACCGGCGGTCTGTTTTCTGTGGCACTTTCCCGCGAGTCGCCTCGGGTGGGCGTTACCCACCACCTTGCCCTGAGGAGTCCGGACTTTCCTCGGCGGGCCGATCACTCGGCCCGACGCGGCCGCCCGTCCGGCTCGTCCGCGCCCCCACCCTATCGCCGCCGGTGCGACCCCTTCGCCATCCCCTCAGTGGGGAATCAGTGTGTGCAGGTGCTGTCGTCATCACGACGGTGATGGCACACACTGATTCCCTGCTGTCCGCGAAATCGAGGGGCGGCCTCAAGTGGTCCGGGGGCGTCCAGTCCCCAGCCTCGCCCTGATCGCATCCCTTCCATAGCCCGTCCAGGGTCCGTTCCCAGGTTCCGTCTCCTGACCAGTGGCGATCCCGCGCTTCCCTCAGCGGCCTCTCAGAGACGCCGGGCCGGCTGGCCCTCGGTGAGCATCCCCGGCAGGCGTGACCGGTGGATCTTCCGTCGCCGGCGGCTGACGGTGTGTCACCCTGCTCCAATGAAGGCCGCACCCATCGACAAGCGCTTCTGCCGGGAGCTCGCCGAGTGGTGGCCGCTCATCTCCCCGGTGGCCGGGCACGAGACGAGGGCCGCCTACCTCGCCACGCTGCTCCACTCGGCGGGGATCGCCGTCCAGGATGTCCTGGAGCTCGGCAGCGGCGACGGCGAGACCGCCGCCCATCTGAAGCACCACTTCGCGCTCACCCTTGTCGACCTCAACCCGGAGATGCTCGCGGCCTCGCGCGACCTCAACCCGCAGTGCCGTCACTTCACCGGGGACATGCGGTCCGTCCGGCTGCCGGAACGGTTCGACGCGGTCGTGATCGGGGAGTCGATCGGCCACCTGACCAGCGAAGAGGATCTGCTCGCCACCTGCGTCACCGCCTTCGAACACTGCCGTCCGGGCGGGATGGCGGTCTTCCTGCCCGGCCACGTCACGGAGACCTACGCCCCCGGCGCGGGTTCCTTCGCCGCGGACGACGACGACGGGCGCTCCGCGCGGCACCACACCTGGACCTGGGACCCCAACCCACGCGACACCTGGGTGCTCACGACCCACGCTTTCGTCCTGCGGCACCCCGACGGCACGCTGAACCTCGACCATGAGACCCGCCGCCTCGGGTTGTTCGACCGTTCGACCTGGCTCGCTGTGCTCTCCGACGCCGGGTTCGAGGCGAGCGCCGTCGAGGACGACACCGAGGACGACACCGAGAACGACGGGACGGGCGAGCCGGCCCCGGCCCGGACCGTCTTCATCGGGTACCGGCCCGGCCGCTGACGGCACGCTCGAACGTCACCACCCCGGACGCCGGGTCTGCCCCGGTCAGCCGCACCCGGAGCCTCTCCCCCAGCGTCACCGGGCCGACGACGGACGCGAGCACCACGGGCTCACGCAACTGGACCTTGCCGCCGGTCCGGGAGACGTCGACGACGACCGCCTCGAAGACGTCCTCCACGCGCCCGGCAAGGGCCGCGGCCTCGGCGACGTCGAGGCAGCCCCGTTCCAGCCGGCGGGCACGGGTGTCGGAGGCGGCCATGACGGCGGGGAGGGCGGGAAGGGCCTCGCGCGCCCAGGAGGAACCGCCACACGAACGCCGGGACGTCGGCGATCGCATAGTCGACGGCGAAACCGTCACCGCGACGGCCAAGGCACAGTGCCTGGTCGAGATCGGTGGAGCCGGGCGGGTCGACCGTGACGAAGGGGAGCTGCCGAAGGTCCGCCTCCGGTGGATCGGCTGGTGGCTCGGCCGCACATGCCGTGGCCGCCGCGATCACCTCCGGCGGGAAACCGGCTGGTACGCCCAGTTCCTCCCGGATAGCCGCGAACCTGCGGGACAAGACCGCCACCGAGACGGGGCTCTCCCCCGAGAGGCGGATGCTACGACGCACCATGCCGACACCCTAGTTCGAGCGGTTCCGGCACCCAGGTGTGCGGCGAGATCCCCGGCCAGAACGAAGATCCAGATAGCGATCAACAACCCGCCCCGCCTTCGATTGAGAAGCTCAACTTGCCAATCTGTAAGAGTCGAGTTTAACTTCTGGACATGGATGAGACTGTAGACAGTGTTCTTCGTCGTGTGGCCGCTGGGGAGCTCACCCCGGAAGAGGCCCTTCCCCTCATTGATGCCGCCCGGGCGGCGAGCGCTCCCGAGTGGGGCACTCCGTCGTCCACCCCGGTAGGGGCACCGGGGGCGCCCGAGACGTCGGCCACGGGTGACGCCTCCGCGTTCACGGGCGGCAGCCGGCCGGTCGCGGTCCGGATCGCGGTCAGCTACCGCTCCGTCGACGTCATCGCCGACCCGGCCGTCGACCAGGTGTCCGTGACGGGTGCCCACACCGTCCGCCGCGACGGAGACACCCTCATCGTGGAGAGCCTCCAGATGCCAGGGTTCTCCGACTTCGAGTTCGAGCAGGGGAACGCGGGCCGCTCCGGTCCCTGGTCGTTCATCGGCCTGCCCCGCAGTGTGGCGTGGGCCCGGGGGATGAAGGGCGAGCACGTCACCGTCCGTGTCAACCCGCTGCTGGCTGTCGAGATCGATTCGGCCGCCTCGGCGGTCAGGGTGAGCGGATGCGAGGGCGGGGTCAAGATCAGGGTTGTCGCCGCCTCCGTCAAGCTGGAGCGGATCCGCGGCGCCCTCACCGTCGAGGCTCTGACGTCGTCCGTCAAGGGCTCGGCCGCGGTGACCGGCGAGTCGCGGATCGCCGGCGAGTCGTCCTCGGTGAAACTCTCGCTGCTGCCAGGTTCGAACGTCCGCGCGCGGATGGTCTCCAACCGGCTCGGCAAGGTCGTGCTGCCGGGGGCGCCGGCGGCGGGGACCGTTCCCCAGCCGGAGAGCGTCGTCGGCCAGGGCGAAGGTTCCCTCCTGGTGGAGGGGTCGATGAGCTCCATCACGATCACCACCGACCCGGCGACTCCCCGGGCCACCGCGTGAGCCGTTCCGCGCCGGCTCGGGGCGGACGGTAGCGTCGGCCGGCGTGACCAGCTACCGTCCGCCCCGCGACTGCCCGGTCTGCAGCACGGGTCTTCGGATCACCCAGCTCGGCTGCCCCCGCTGCGGAACGGGCATGACGGGATCGTTCCGGCAGTGTGAGTTCTGTGGCCTCGACGACCCGGACCGCGACCTCCTGCGGGTCTTCCTCGCCTCCCGCGGCAACATGAAGGAACTCGAACGACACCTCGGAGTCAGCTACCCGACCGCGAGGGCGCGTTTCGAGGACCTGTTGCGCAAACTGGGGCTCGCCCCCGGTCCGCGCTCCGACGACCCGCGGCTGGCGACCCTGCACCGCCTCGCCGCGGGTGAGCTGGACGTCGAGGACGCCCGCGACCACCTCGGGTGATACGCCTTTCGTCAGGACTGTCTCCAGGGGAGTCCGGCGGCCTTCCAGCCGGACGTCCGGCCCCGGTGTCCGGCGCCGTCCAGGTCACCCTCGAATCCCCCGGTGACATTGTGGGCGCGCCGGAACCCGGCGGCGGTGGCCGCCTTCGCGGCGGCGAGCGAACGCACCCCGGAGCGGCACAGGAAGAAGACTGGTGCGTCCTTCGGAACGCCCGCCGCCGCCAGTTCGGTGGCGAAGGAGGCGTTGACGGCACCGTCGGGGTAGGTCAGCCACTCCAGGGTGACAACGCGCTTGTCGAGCGGCGTGAGGTCGGGCAGCCCGACGTAGTGCCACTCGGCGCGGGTCCGCACGTCCACGAGGACGGCGTCCGTGTCCTCCGCGAGCATCCGGTGGGTCTCGGCGGGATCGAGGTCCCCTGCGTACGACATGCTGTCACGCTCCCGTTCGGCCGATGATGAACGGCATCGTACGTACCCCCCGTCGGCGGACCGTCAGGGGACGTGATTGACGGTCAGGACCTCGGTGCCGCCGTCGGACCAGTACCTCACGGCCGTCAGGGACACCGGGCTGATCCGGGTGCGCCAGAGCGCCGCCGGTCCGGCGTCCAGGGCCTCGGTGACGACGCACCGGATCGGGGTGACGTGGGCGACCACGACGACGACTTTCCCCGGGTGCTCGGTGACGAGGCGCCGCCGGGCCGCCCCGATCCGTGCCGCGTGGTCGGTGAGGGATTCCCCGCCCGGTGGCGCGACCAAGACCGATCCCTGCCAGGCTGCCATCTCCTTCGGCCAGCGTTCGGCGATCTCGCCGTAGGTGAGGCCGTCCCACTCACCGAACCCGATCTCGGCCCAGCCGTCGTCCACGACGACGGGCAACCCGAGCCCGTCGGCGATCGCCTGGGCGGTCTGCCGGGTCCGCAGCAGCGGGGAGCAGATGACGACCTGGGCGGGTCCGGTGTCCGGGACACCGGACCCGGGAGTGCCGAGACGCACGACCTCGGCGGCCGCCCGGCGGGCGTCCTCCCGGCCCGCCGCGGACAGCCCGGGGTCGGCCCCTCCCCTGCCCGACATGCGGTGGTCCTCGGTGAGAGGGGTCCGGCCGTGCCGGACCATCACCAGGACCGTCGGTTCACCGGTGTCGGCTCCGCGGGGGGCCCGGGCCGAGTCCGGGCCGGACGCCGTGCCCGGCGAGGGGACCAGCGTCGACGACACGGCCGGCGAAGCCGATGAAGCTACGGCCGGCGAAGCCGGCGGGGGCTTCGCCCCGCTCCAGCGGCGACCGGCGGCCGCGGCGTCCATCGCCTCGTTCGCCAGGCGGTCGGCGCGCCGGTTCTCGGCCCGTGGCACCCAGGTGTACCGGACGCGGCCCGGCGGCAGGACGCCACGGGCCGTGTCGGCGAGCGCCCGCATGTCGGGGTGCTTCGTCTCCCAGCGGCCGGACATCTGCTCGACGACGAGCTTGGAGTCCATGCGCACCTCGACGGTGCAGGTGGGGTCGATGCTGACCGCGGCGCGGAGCCCGGCGACAAGGCCCGAGTACTCGGCGACGTTGTTCGTCGCCCACCCGACGGAATCGGCGACCTCGAGGAGGACCTCGCCTGTCGTCGCGTCGGCGACGAGGGCTCCGTACCCGGCGGGGCCGGGGTTGCCCCGCGAACCGCCGTCGGCCTCGACCACGAAGGAACGTCCCACGGTCTACAGACCCGAATCCGGGGTGCGGACGAGGATCCGGCCGCACTCCTCGCACCGCAGGACGGTGTCGGACGCTGCCTGGCGGATGCGCCCGATGTCGGCCGAGGTGAGTTCGATCCGGCAGCCCAGGCAGCGGCGGCCGTACAGACGGGCCGCTCCGATGCCCCCGGAGCGCTCACGCACCTTCTCGTACAGGGCGAGGAGGTCGCCGGGGATTCCCGCCACGGCGTCGGCACGGGCCCGGCCCACCTCCGCCGACTCGTCCTCGATGGCGGACAGCGCCTGGTCGCGGGAGCGGGTGACCTCGGCGAGCTCGGCCTCGATCCTGCCGACCTCCGCCTCCCGCTCGGCCACGGTCGCCTGGGCGGCCTCGACCCGTTCCATCACCTCCAGCTGGATGTCCTCCAGGGTCTCCTGCCGCTGGGCGAGCGAGGCGATCTCGTGCTGGAGGGCCTGGAGGTCCTTCGGGGACCCCTGGCCCGATTCCATCCGGGTGGCGTTCCGCCGGGAACGCTGCCGGACCTGGTCGACGTCGGCCTCGGCCCGGGCGAGGTCGCGGGCGAGGTCTCCCGCCTTCGTCCTCGCGGACACGACCTGGTCGCCGAGCACCCGGAGCCGCTGTTCGAGTTCCGCCGCCCGCTCGTGCTCTGGCAGGACACGGCCGCGGTGCGCGAGCTGTGCCAGCTTGAGATCATGGTCCTGGACGTCGAGCAGTCGCCACTGGTCCTGGGGCGCAGCGGTCACCACGTGGGCTACCTCCGAGTGTTGTCGAAAGGGGCATCCGGCCAGGGAAGGGACGGATGCCGGCGCCGAGAACCCTACGCGCTCACCGCATGACACCGCCCGGACTGGGGACGCGGAAGGTCCACGGGTCGGTGGATCTGTTGCTCACGTGGATCTCCACCGGTGTGCCGAGCCGTTCCAGCTCGCCCTGGAGCCGGTTGCCGACACCCGCGAGCCACGGCCACTCGCTCGCCCAGTGGGCGACGTCCACCAGGTACGGCGATCCTCCGGCGTCCTCCTCGCGGGCCTCGCTCGCCGGGTGGTGCCGGAGGTCGGCGGTGACGTACGCGTCGGCCCCGCTGGCGCGGACCGCGCCGAACAGGCTGTCGCCCGCGCCTCCGCACACGGCGACGCGCCGGATCTCCGCGACGGGGTCCCCCGACACCCGCACGCCCTGCGAGGTCGCCGGAAGGGCCTCGGCGACGAGGAGGGCGAACTCGCGCAGCGTCGTCGGCGCCCCGAGGTTCCCGACCCGTCCCATCCCGCGCGGCGCCTCCTCGGGGTCGTCGAGGGCGTCGGGCGCCAGCGGTTCGAGGTCGGTGAGACCGAGGACGCGCGCCAGCGCGTCCGAGACACCACGGGCGGCGACGTCCGCGTTGGTGTGAGCGGTGTAGAGGGAGCATCCCCCACGGATCAGGCGGTGCACGATCCGTCCCTTCGCACCGGCCGCGGCCACCCCGTGCACCGGCCGCAGCAGCAGGGGATGGTGGGTGAGCAGGAGGTCCGCGTGCCAGGCGAGCGCCTCCTCGACCACGGCGTCCACGGGGTCGACGGCGAGCAGGACGCGCCGGACCGGGGCCTGAGGGTCCCCGCAGGTGAGCCCGACGGCGTCCCAGTCCCTGGCCCAGGCGGGGTCGTACATCGACTCGATGACGCGGACGACGTCCGCCACGGTGGGAAGGCGAGGTTCTTCGGTGGTCACGTGCCGCAGACTACTTGTTACCCCCGGCGAACCTCGGGAGATGTAAACCCTCCGCTATCACTCGACTACTCTGAGTAATGGTGCATCACCTGCCGTACGCGGCCACCCGTCCGGCCTGGACCCCCTTGCCCCGCCGTGACCGCCGGGCCGCCCGCGACACGCCGCCGCACGGCCACCCCGCGCGACACGCCGGGGAACGCCGACGGGCACGGACCACCGGTCCGTCACCGGCGCCCGCGCCTTTCCGGAGGGCGGCCCGCAAGTGGCTGTGCGCCCGAAACCCCGGTCCGTCCTTCGGCGGATCCCACGATTCGAGCACGTTCCGTGGCGATACGGACGAATACTGTCATCATCCGGGGACAGCAGGCGGGCAGGAGCACCGTGATCGAACCACGAACGAGGACGCCGCTCATCACCGCGACCTTCTTGGGGGTACTCGTCACCCTGCTGCTGGTCGGGGTCCGCTGGCCGGAGCTGGTGGCGCCGGGGATCCCGCCGGCGACGTTCCGCTGGCCGGTCGGTCTCGTCGGGCTGGTCAGTACCGCCGTCCTCACTCGGAGCGCGGTCCGCAACACCGGCAAGGCGCGGCTGAGCTGGCACGTCCTGAGCGCGGCGGTCGCCCTGTGGACCGGTCAGATGCTGGGAGCACTCTCCGGGTGGGACCCGATCCTGATGTGGGGAGTCCTCCGGGGCTGTGTGGCGGCCCTCGGTGTCCTGTGGCTCGTCCTGATCCCCGGCATGCGCCGCCCCGCCCGGCAGTGGGGTCTCGTCCTTCTGGACGGATGGCTCGTCGGCGGGTCTGTGTTCATCATCGGATGGGTCGCCCTCGAACGCACAGGCTCCCTGCTGAACTCCGTCATCGGACGTCCGTCGCTCTACTGGATCGGCACCGACCTCGCGGTCGCCAGCGTGACGGCGGGCCTCGCGATGCGTGCCGACCGCTGCCGGTGGCCCGAGGCCTCCTTGATGGTGCTCGCCTCGCTCCTCCTCCTCACCGGGGACTGCACCTGGGCGCTCACCGGCGAACCGCAGTTCGCCGCCGTCCAATGGATGATCATGGCGGCGGCGCTCGCCACCTCCTCGACAGGTCTCCACCCCCTGGCCCCCGGGCCGGGATCGCCGCCGCTGTCCCCGCTGTCAACACCCGGGCAGCTGCGGTGGTCCCAGGTCGCCGTCGTCCCGGGGCTCGTCGCGGCCGTCTGCTCCCCCTCCGACCGGATCGTCGTCCTCGCCTCGACCAGCGTCGTCCTCGCCCTGGCGGCCGAGATCGCGATGATCGCCCGCCAGAACCACGAGCTGTGGGACACGCTGCACACGCAGGCGAGGCGCCTGGACCAGCTGATCAACGACAGCCGCGACGCGATCCTCCAGATCGACACCGACGGGATCGTCGACTTCGCCAACGGAGCCGCCGCCGACGTCCTCGGCCGTCCGCCACGCGAGCTCCTCGGCCGGGACCTCGCCGCCATCCTCCATCCCGACGACGTCGAGAACCTCTACCGCGAGGCGGCGGAGCTGACGGGAGACCGGACGTCGGTGCGCGTGACGAGCCGGATCGAGAGCGCCGGCGGCGGGTGGCGTTCGATCGAGGCGACCGTCAGCCTGCGCAGCGGGGACGTCGCGGGACTGACCCTTCTCGCGCGGGACGTCAGCGACCGGATGCGGCTCGCCTCCGAACTCCAGCACCTCGCCTGCACCGACACCCTCACCGGGCTGAGCAACCGGCACGCCTTCCTCGCCCGGGTCGACGAACGCCTCGCCACCGACGCCGCCGCCGTCCTGTTCGTCGACCTCGACGGCTTCAAGACCGTCAACGACGTCCTCGGACACACCGCCGGGGACCGTCTCCTGAAGGAGGCCGCCGACGCGCTACGGGCCGAACTGGGGCCGGGGGACATCGCGGCCAGGCTCGGCGGCGACGAATTCGCCGTCCTCGTCGCCTCACCCGACCGGGCCGCGGCGGACGCTCTCGCCGCACGTGTCGCCGACCGTATGCGTCGCCTGCCGTCGGACGCCGCGCAACGCACCAGCGCGAGCATCGGCGTGGCCGTCGGACGCGACCAGCCCGCCGAGGACCTGCTCGGGGACGCGGATCTCGCCATGTACGAGGCCAAGGCCTGTGGGGGCGGACGCCGGAGCGTCTTCGAACCCGAGATGCGCCGCCGCGTGACGGAAAGAGCCCGTCGGCGCGCGGCACTCGAACGGGCGTGCCACGGGGAGGGCTTACGGCTCGACGTCCAACCGATCGTCGCCCTCGACCGCGAGGCCTGGGTGGGGTTCGAAGCCCTCGTCCGGTGGCAGGACGGCCCGACGCTGCGCCCACCGGACAGTTTCCTGCCCCTCGCGGAGGAGACCGGGCTCATCGTGCCCCTCGGCGAGTGGGTCCTCCGGACGGCGCTGGAGTGGCTCGGCCGCTGGCCCGACCCCACCGCCGGGATCTCCGTCAACGTCGCCGCCCGGCAGGTCGCCGAACCAGGGTTCGGCGACCTCGTGGTCTCCTCGCTCCGGACGAGCAGGATCGAACCGCACCGCCTGACCCTGGAGATCACCGAGCAGACCGCCGTAGAAGACCTCCAGTGCGCGGGTGCCGTCCTCCAGCCGCTGCGGGCGCTCGGCGTCCACGTCTCGCTCGACGACTTCGGGACGGGGTTCTCCTCCCTGGGTTACCTCGCCCGCCTCCCCGTCGACGAGCTCAAGATCGACCGCCGGTTCGTGGCGGGTCTCGGCCTGCGGGCCGAGGACGACGCCCTCATCAGGGCCGTTCTGAGCCTCGCCGCGGACCTCGGCCTGCGCACGGTCGCCGAGGGGGTGGAGACACCCGACCAGGCCCGTCTGCTCGCGGCACGCGAATGCCCTCTCGGTCAGGGGCACCTCTTCCTCCGGCCGACCCCCGCGGGTTCCCTCCGCCCGCCCGCCCCGAGACCCGTCCGTGACGCGGGATCCCCTCCCGACACCCCCCAGGACACGGAGCGTCGACAATCGGTACACCAAACGTGTATCTCTCCCGCTCTCGCGCGGTCCGTCTGGACGTAGGTGCCGGGCCGTGTACCCCGAGGCACGACCCGGCACCTACACCGCGTCGAGACCGCGTTCGCCCGTACGGACCCGCACGACGTCGTCCACCGGAACGACCCAGATCTTGCCGTCACCGATCTTGCCGGTGCGTGCCGCGCCGGCGATGGCGTCCACGACTCGCGCGACGTCGTGGTCGTCGACGACGATCTCGATCCGCAGCTTGGGCAAGAAGTCAATCGTGTACTCGGCGCCTCGGTAGACCTCGGTATGCCCCCGCTGACGTCCGTGCCCGGACGCTTCGCCGACGGTGAGTCCGGAGATGTTCTCCGCGACCAAGGCTGCCCGGACGTCGTCCAGGACATGTGGCCGCAGGACAGCGGTGACGAGCTTCATGCGCCGAACCTTCCCACACCGGAGGATGAGCCGAGATCATAAGCTGCCTCGGCGTGCTGCGTGGAATCCAGGCCGACGACCTCGTCCCCGGGGTCCACTCGCACCGCGAGAACGGCGCGCAGGAACCAAGCGATCAGGTAGCTCATGGCGAACGACCACACCGCGGCGGCGAGCACTCCCAGCGCCTGGATGCCGAGCTGGGTGAACCCGCCTCCCAACAGGAGACCCTGATGACCGACACCAGGGTTGACCCCGCGAGACGCGAAGAGCCCGACGAAGAGTGTGCCGACGACTCCACCGGCGAAGTGAACCCCGACGACGTCGAGTGAGTCGTCGTAACGGAATCGGAACTTCAACCGAACCGCGACCAGGCTGACGACACCGGCGACAGCGCCGAGCAGGAGCGCCGGCAGCGTGTCGACGAACCCCGCGGCGGGAGTGACAGCGACCAAGCCCGCCACAGCGCCGGAGATCGCTCCCAGGGTCGTGGCATGCCCCGTGATCTTCCGTTCGACGACGAGCCAGCCGAGCAGCCCGCCGACACCGGCCAGATGGGTGTTGACCACGGCCTGGGCCGCGATGGCGCCGGCGCTCAGGGCTGATCCGGCGTTGAACCCCAGCCACCCGAACCACAGCAGCCCCGCGCCCAGGAGGGTCAGGGGCAGGTTGTGCGGTGCCATCAGCTCTCGAGGCCACCCGCGCCGGGGACCGACGACGAGGGCCAGCGCCAGCGCCGAGGCGCCGGAGCAGATCTCGACGACGGTTCCGCCGGCGAAGTCGAGCAGCCCACGGTGCGCGAGCCATCCTTCCGGTGAGAAGGACCAGTGCGCCAAGGGCGCGTAGACGACGACGGACCACACCGCGACGAACGTCACGTAGGCCCCGAGCCGCATCCGGTCCGCGACCGCTCCGCTGAGCAGGGCCGCGGTGATGATCGCGAACATTAGCTGGAAGCTCATGAAAGCCAGGGGAGGAATCGTCAGGTGAGGAAACCCCGGGACGCCGCCAGCGGCGTTCCGAAGGCCGGCCATCCCCAGCCGGCCGGTCAAACCGCCCAGAGTCCGGTCAAAGGCGATCGAATAGCCGATCACCACCCACGTCACAGATACCACCGCGATGGCGACGTAGTTGTTCATGAACATACCGAGGACGTGTTTCGCCCGCACCATTCCCGCGTAGAAGCAGGCCAGCCCAGGCGTCATGAGGAGCACGAGCGCACCACAGATCAGTACCCACGCGGTGTCGCCGCTGTCGATCGTTCCCATGTCTTCCCTCTCACCGGTCATCGACACCCTCGATACGACTCGTTACGAACGCGTTCCCGCGAGGTTTCACGCAGGTGTCACAGATGTCACGAGGGTTTCTCGGACGACGACAGCGGGACGAAAGACCTCTTTCGAGATCGACCGGTGCGCCGGTGTAAGGATTTCGTGAATCTGAGCGCGCCAGGCGTTGGGATCCCGTCAACATCCTTGCCCTGTGCGAGCCCCTGGGCGTCACTGGACCCGTGAAGCGGACGGCGAGCCGTGGCGCGGGCTCCATGGCGCGCGGGGACCAGGAGAACGAGTGATGGCGGACGTGGGCTTCGTGCTGCTGACCGTGGCGCTGTTCGCGCTGGTCGGCCTGGTGGTGCGGGGGGGGTCGAGCGGCTGTGAGCTGGGAGAACATGGTCGGTCTCATCGCCTCGGCGGCGTTGGTGGGCTACCTGATCGTGGCCCTGGTGCGTCCGGAGAGGTTCTGTTGACTACTCCCCGCCCTGAAGGACGGGGATTCTCGGCCTCACGGCCGGGAGTTCCTGCTTCTTCGGCGACCGCACCCGGGGTGACCCGGTATGTCTGATGTCGCCTCCACAGGCATCGCCCTCGCGGGCTACGGCAAGACCTGCCGCAAGGATGTTCTTGGCGGCGTTCTCGTCCCGGTCGTGCCGGGTGCCGCAGGCGGGGCACGTCCAGCGGCGTGTCCTCAGGGAGAGGGCGGCAAGCAGGTGCCCGCACGTCGAGCAGGTCTTCGAGCTGGGGTACCAGCGGTCGATCACGACCAGCCGCTTCCCGACCTTCTCCGTCTTGTAGGCGAGCATCTGCCGGAAGGTGCCCCACCCGGAGTCGGAGATGGCTTTCGCGAGGGAATGGTTGCGGACCATGCCCTTCACGTTGAGGTCCTCCA
>JAUPKQ010000064.1 GCA_030837345.1 Actinomycetota bacterium
CCACTCTGCGCCGCCGCCGCGCCCAGAGTGTTCCCCGCCGCATTCGCCAACGGCACCGTCAGCGCCCCCGCGACCAAGCTCACGCCCGCCGCGGCAACCACATAGACCCTCCGCCGACGCCGCCCCTCGGCGCGATGGTGCACCGTGAAGGTTCCAGGCATCCTTGCCTCCTCATGATTGCGCCGCAGCCGCCCGGATCTTGGCCGCCCTCCTGGGGACGGCGCGCCGCAACGGCTGCTCGACGCGCGGCAGGAACCCGCAGGGTGGTCTGCGAGGGCGGACTGCGATGTGGGTGTTTCCGAGGTCGCCATCGTGACAATGGATGACATCGAATGATCATTATCGTGGCAGCGATGGAATTATCCGTCAAGGTTACGAAACGTTTTTATTTTTGTTGCGTGAAACAGTTGCAGAACCACCCAGGGGAAAGTCACACCGAGTGGGTCAATGGTGACGACCTGTCACAGATTTCACGTCGGGATGGAGTCATGGACCCTCACCCGGCAACTTCCTGAGCTTACGAATTGATCGTAACTTCCGGAACTTGGCTGATCAATTGCAGGCAGAGCCGCACCGCGACCGGAGATCCCCTGATGCCGTCCCGGTGATGGCGGATCACGGTGGATTCCCGCACCCGCTGGACGTCGCTGACGGGAAGCCAGATACCCTTTGCCCGGCTACGAGGCATTTTCGTCGACCGACGTGGACGGACGGAACCGAAAGGGAGCCACCGGCATGGCAAACGAGGCATCGACGGACGACGACTGGACCTGGGCGGACGACTCCGACTGGGTACCCCCCGCGATCGACACCAAGACACCGAGTGTCGCCCGGATGTACGACTTCTTCCTCGGCGGCAAGGACAACTTCGCCGTCGACCGGGCGGCTGCCGAACAGTTCCTGAAGGGTTATCCGGACGTCGCCGACGTCGCCCGGGCCAACCGCGCGTACCTGGCCCGTTCGGTCCGGGCGATGGCCGAGGCGGGGATCGACCAGTTCCTGGACCTGGGCACCGGTATCCCGACCTCCCCCAACGTGCACGAGGTCGCCCGGCAGGTTCACCCCAAGGCGTCGGTGGTGTACCTCGACCACGACCCGATCGTCGTGGTCCACGACCAGGCGCTGCTGGCCGACGACGAGAGAGTGGTCACGGTCCAGCGGGACCTGTGCGCCCCCGATGACGTGCTGAACGATCCACATGTCCGCTCGGTCCTCGACCTCGACCGTCCGCTCGGCCTGCTGATGATCGCCGTCCTGCACTTCGTCGACCCTGTGTCCGGGCCGTCGATCACCGCCCGCTACATCGACGCGCTGGCCCCGGGCAGCCAGCTCGCGGTGACGATCGGCGTCCGGGACGGTGTGGACCCGGCCGTCCTCGCCGAACACGAGTTGGTCTACTCCCGCTCCAACGCCCCGATCCACCTCCGGACCCTGGCTCAGGTCGACGAGGTCCTCACCGGCCTCGACGTCGTCGCCCCCGGCATCGAAGACGTCCACTTCTCCCCGCACGGGCACGTCGTGGGAGCCCGCGCGATCCGGTAGCCGCCCCGGGGCGATGCCGCCGTCCCGCACCGCACCCGGGTCGCAGCAAAGGCTAGGTAGATCTTCACCTTCCACAACGGTCCTGCCGCCTTGAAGAACTTGGCGCACATCGTCCCGCCGGAGTCCTCGTAGACCTTGGTCGTGCCGACGACAGAACCGGCCGTACTCGTGAGCTCCTCGGTCGAACGGAGCCAGCCGTCGTGGCGGGCGGCGTCGCCGTTCTCGGTCCGACGGTCGTCGTGTCAAGGTGTTCCGCCACAATTCGTCAGGATCACGACGACCGTCCCGTACGCGACCCGGCACGCACACTACCCGCATCGATGTCCCGAACATCACGAACGACAACTGCCGTGTCCGCTCTCGCCGAGTAGCTATGCGGCGAGCGCTTTCAGACCCTCTTCTCGCGTCGTGACCCAGACGATGATCGATTCAGACCGCGAATCCTTCGCCAGACGTTTCGTCTGCGTGGTAATCACCGCCTTGAGGGCTACGATAGCGATCGTGGCGCAGCCGCTGGTTCGAGACAAGGTCATTTGCTGCTCGATCCCCTTCTGAATCTCGGACGACTGGGACGGAAAGTCGGTGACGTCCACCAGAAGTCTCCAGCCAGGGCAGGGAGCGCTCTTCACCTGTGCCTGGAACTCCGTGTCCTAGCGTTTCCAGACGACGACGTCGAAGAGTCCGTGGAGAGCGAATTCCAGACGGCTGGCAGCCTGGTCCCATGTGATCTCATCACGATCCAGTCATGTCCCTCATCCCTTGCCGTGTGGTCACGCATAGCCGACCGTGACCTGTTTCGCAGAGATGATCGGACGAGCGATCGGCTCTCTTGAGCAGCGATTCCGCCCCGTCCCACACCGGACCAGCCACCGGTCAGAGATTGCCTGAGACAGTAGTGATGCGTTACGTTGAGTGAGCTAGTGGCGTGTTGCCGACCGGGACGCAGGGCTCCTGTTCATTAGTCACGGCCGTCTGGACTCCGAAATTCGGCTCTTCGCTGCTTGTGGCGGACGGCTCGGCGACGCACCGCTCGTCCCGGGAAGAAGGGAAATCTTGCAGGCTGGCCGCGTGTGGCGACCTCAACGTACTGAGCCTGGAGTAGGCGCCGATGGAGAAGATCGCTTGGTTGATCTTAGGGGCGGTAACGCTCGCTGCAGCGCTTCGGTCCAACCGTAGTCGCCGGGCTTTAGCGGTAGGGAAGATCGCTCTCGGGGTTCTATTCGTTCTGGCTGGCGCCCTGGTCAACGCCGTCTACTTGCTCACCGGAGCCGATTACGGGTCCTTTGCGGATGCCGCTCACCTCCGGTTCGTTCGCGACACCTGGCACTCGTTGGTCACACCGCGCCAGGGCCTGTTCATCAGTGTCTTGGTGGTCTTCGAGGCCACCGTCGGCATACTCGTCCTTCGACGCGGACGATCGGCCCAGGCTGGGTTGATAGGCATCATTGGGATGCATCTCGGACTGTTGTTGTTCGGATGGGTTCTGACGATCTGGGCCCTGATCATGCTCGTGGCCCTCGTGCTTCTCTTGCGCGCCGAACGACGCTGGAACGGCCCCTGGCACTAGCGACCTGAAGTCGCTTGAGAGGACGACCACAGCGGTTCCATTCGGTCGGCGGTGGGCGTAGCGGTCGAGGTTCTTGTCTATCCCACGCCATCGCTCCCAGAGCCTGTCCTGCTCGTTCCCGGTCGCGGCGTGTGCAACGACCTCGCGGGTCCCGTCGGCGAGACGGACGCGGGCCTGGGGGTTGGCCTGCAAGTTGAGCCACCACGCGGGTTCCGCCTCGCCCCAGCCGTTCATCGCCAAGGTGAACAGGTTCGCACCGTCCTCGAGGTAGGCCAGGATCACCGAGCGCTCCTGGCCGCTGCGACGTCCGATCGTGGTCACCCGCATGGTCCCCCAGTGGTCGACTTGTGCTGGCCACAGTCCACGGCGACCACCGGTGACTCGGTACCAGGCGCGGTGCGCCTTCCACGCGAACCGAATGAACCAACGGGGAGGCAACCACGGTGACCGTTCGCTTCCATCCGTCATGATGCCCTCCTGATTAGGCGCACGTCCTGAGCAGGCGACGAGCACACAACACCTCCGGCTCCCGGGCCTCCAGCGTAAGGGACCTGCGTCGGCGGATCAGGGCCCGACCCTGGCTGATCCCTGAGAAAGAACCCCGCTCGGTCGGAAAACGGCTGAGGTCGGCAGGCAGGCGAGGACCTGTCGCGTTCCGCAACTGGCGCAGGAATTTGTGCACGTCACCGATCTGCTGGTGGGTGAACATCTCCTCGCCCTGTCCACCACGACGACCAGGCGGGACGAGGAAGCGGTCCTCGTGGATCCTGCAGGCCGATGGCTCCGTACCACACCTCTCTGCCGACCGGTCGGCCCTCATCTGGGCCGTCAGCCCCGGCCACGCCACAGCCGCTGCTCGAACCGCGCGCCGTCCGCGGAACCGTCGGCCGGCAGCCTGCGCCTGGCTGCGTCATCGCCGTACAGGGTGGCCCGCAGGAAGTCCCGCGTCGTCCTGATCACCGGGTCGAATCCGGGGCGCCCGGCGGTCAGGTACCCCTTGTGGTCCCCGCCGATGACGGTGAGGAACGCCTTCGACCAGGACAGCAGGTCGTACGAGGCGTGTCCGTCCGAGTGGGAGATGGTCCGGTCCGCCTCTCCGTGGATGAAGAGGACCTCCGCGGCGGGCTCCCGGTACGGCGCGACGGTGCCGCCCGCGATGATCACCGCGGCGACGAGACGTCCGTCCCGGGGCGAGGCGAGCATCCACGACGTCGTGAACCCCCCGGCCGAGTGCCCGACCGCCGCGTACCTGCTGGTGTCGAGATGTCCGGAGAACGGATCGCCGTGCGTCGTCTCCAGCCCGAAGACGGACTCCACGACGTAGAACGCGTCCGCAGGCTGGTTGGGGACGTCGGCCATGGTGGGGGACGCCGAGTAGAGGTTGGTGTTGGGGTATCTCGGCGCGGCGACGACGAATCCCGCGGCCGCCAGCCGGACCGCCACGTCCGTGTAGGTCTCGGGCAGGCTCGGCATCCCGTGGCTGAGCAGCACGAGGGGGAACCGCCCGCCTGCCACCCGCGCGTCCGGCTCGGGAGCCGATCCCGCGGTCCCGGAGGCCGGGTACCACACGGTGGTGGGCAGCGGCCGTACCACCGTCCGCTGCAGGGCCAGGTGCCGGACGCCGACGGCGAACGTTCGCGAAGGCGCCGACCGGCCCGACGACGAGCCGGACGGGCCGGAAGCCGAGGGGTCCGGGGCGCCCGGTGACGGCTCGGAGGATTCGCCCGGCGGTTGCGCCGAGGGCCGGCCAGGCGAGGGTGACACCGATCCGGGCTGCGCCCCCGACGCCGCGGGGGGAGGCGGCTCCGAGCCGCTGCGGGCTCCTTCACGGTTGATGAAGACGACGGTAACAGCGACGACGAACACCATGACCCCGAGAAGGACAGCCCCGAGAAGGACGGCGGGAGGCCGATGACCCCTGAAGTGGTTCCGAAACACGTGATCGATTCCTACCGGGCCGTGTAGCCGCCGTCGATGTGATGGTTGGATCCGGTGACGTACGAGGCCGCGTCGGAGGCGAGAAAGGCGACGAGCTCCGCGACCTCGCCGGCGGTGCCCCGCCGTCCCAGGGGAGTTCTCGACGCACCCCACGTCCCCGCCCTCTTCGAGCCGGTCGGCAGCATCGGCGTCTCGACGAATCCCGGGGAGACGCTGTTGACCCTGATCCGTCGCTGCGCGTACTCAAGGGCGGCTGTCCTCGTCAGCCCGACGACACCGTGCTTCGCCGCGACGTAGGCCGCCGACCCCACGGCCCCCACCGACCCGAGCACGGACGCCATGTTGACGATCGCGCCCCCTCCGCCGGCCAGCATCGCCGGGATCTCCGCGCGGATGCCGTTGAACACCCCGCCGAGGTTGACGGCGATGACGCGTTCCCAGCCGTCGAGGGGGTAGTCGGCCGTCAGCGCCTGCTGGCCACCGATCCCGGCGTTGTTGACGGCGACGTCCAGCGAGCCGAACGCGTCGACGGCGGCGTCGACCATCAACTCGCAGGCCCGTGGGTCCGCCACGTCCACCTCGATGGCGAGGGCGGTGTCGCCGATGTCCTTCGCCACCTGCCGCGCGGCGTCGATGTCACGGTCCGCGACCACGACCGAAGCCCCTCTGAGGGCGAGGAGCCGAACGCACGCCTCACCGATCCCGCAGCCGCCGCCGGTGACGACGGCGACCTTGCCCTGAAAACCGGCGGTGTCCGCCGGACCGGGATCTGCCTCCACGCCGGTCCCCCTTGCCTGAGCCACCACTGTGAACACCTCTATTCCCCGGGACGGCGCCAGCGGCCGTCGGTCCCTGTCCGTACTGGTCTCGTGCGGACGGCCACTACGACGCCCTCGTCGCGAGGAGCTGGGTCGCCGCCAGATCGCGGTAGAGCGGGTCGTACCGCAGGAGTTGCTCATGCGTCCCGCACGCGCGGACCCTGCCCGCCTCCATGACGACGATCTGGCAGGCGCTGATGACGGTCGAGAGCCGGTGGGCGACGACCATGACCGTGGCCGACGTCGCCGCCGCCGAGATGGTGTCCCGCAGCGCCCTCTCGTTGGCCGCGTCGAGCTGGGACGTCGCCTCGTCGAGCAGGAGCAGTCGCGGTGCCCGGAGCAGCGCCCGGGCGATGGACAGGCGCTGCCGCTCCCCGCCGGACATCGATCCCCCGCGGTAGCCCACCTCTTCGTCGATGCCCCCCGGCAGCCGGGCGACGAGCTCGTCGAGCCGCGCCAGGGACAGGACCTGGTAGAGCTGGTCGTCGGGAACCTTCCCCAGGCCGAGGGACAGGTTCTCCCGCAGGGTCCCGGCGAGCGCGGGCGTGTCCTGCTCGACGTAGCCGATGGAGGAACGCAACTGGCCGAGCGGCCAGTCCCGCACGTCGCGGCCGTCGACGAGGATGCGTCCGCCGGTCACGTCGAAGAAGCGTTCCATCAGGGCGAAGAGCGTCGACTTCCCGGCGCCGGAGGGGCCCACGATCGCCGTCATTCCTCCTGGGGGGACGGAGAAGGTCACGCCGCGGTGGACCGGCGTGGCCATCGGCGAGTAGGAGAAGACGACGTCCTGGAAGTCGACGGTCGCGCAGTCCCACTTCCAGTTCCAGTTCCAGCCCGTCCCGACAGCGGGGTAGCCGTTGGTGATGGTCGGTCCGCCGAGGATGGTGAGGGGGCCGGTGGGGGTGGGCACCTGCCCGTTCGGGGGGCGGTGACCGGCCGCGGACGACAGGGGCGGCTGCCCGGTGGCGGACTGCTGATCGGTGGGTTCGGAGTCGAGGGTGAGGACCCGTTCGAGGCGTTCCGCGGCCGCCGTCCCCGCCTGGTACTGGCCGTAGGCGGTGGACAGGGCGTTGATGGGCTGGTTGAGGTAGAGCACGAAGAGCATGAAGGCGATGAGGGTGGACACCGTGATCGCTCCGGAGGCGACGCGGGCGCCACCGACGCCGAGGACGACGAGGAAGGAGACCTGGAGGGTGAGGACGGCCGTGCTGCCGGAGATGGCCTGCCAGCGGGCCAGCCGCAGGCCGAGGCTCCAGGCGGTTCTCGCGGATTCGCTGAGACGTTCGATCTCCACCGACTCCGCTCCGGCCGCCTTGACGGTGCGGAAGGCGCTGAGGCTGCGGTCGAGGAGCGACGCCATGTAGCCGACGGCGGCCTGGGCCTCTCCCGTCGCGCGGCCGATGCGTGCGGCGGACCACCGGATGGTCGCCGTCATGAGGGTCACTGAGGTCAGGGTGACGCCGAGCAGGGCCCAGTCGAGCACTCCCATGAGGACGAGGGTCCCGATCATGCTGATGACGCCGGTGACGGCGGAGACGAGTCCCTGGGTGGTGACCTGGCGCAGGAGTGTCGTGTCGGCGACGAGCCTCGACATCAGGTCACCGGGCTGGATCGTGTCGGTGACGCCGATCCTCAGCCTCAGGATCTTGTGGATGAGTTTGGTCCGCAGGGTGAAGACGACGGTCTCCCCCGCGTATTCGAGCAGGTAGTACCCGAGGGCGAGGCAGACCGCGCCGACGAGGACGGCGGCGGCGAGGATTCCGAGGAGGTGCAGGACGGGCTGCCGGGAGGTGATGGCGTTGATCACCAATTGCGCGAGGAGGGGCTGCACCAGTCCGATCATGGTTCCGACGAAGGTGAGGAAGCCACCGATGACGACGCGGATCCTCACCCCGCCGGAGTACCGCAGGAGCAGGCGCCACTGAGGTGTCTCGGCGGCGGTCGCCGGCTGCCCGCCCTCGATCGTCATGGTCGCCATGGGGTCAGGCGCCGCCGTTCGCTGTGCCGCCGTCCGCCGTGCCGCTGGGAGCCAGGCGGCCGTGGGCGAGGGCGACGAGGTGCTCTGCCGCGGCGGTCGCCGACCCCGATGCGTCGAAGGACGCCTTGACGGCGCGCGCCGACGCGGCGAAACCCGGCTCGTCGAGCAGGGAGACGACCGCCCGGCGGATCGCGTCGGCGTCCGCGTGCGCGAACCGCACCCGGATCCCCGCTCCGGCGTCGGTGACCTGGGAGGCGACGACGGGCTGGTCGTCGCGGACGGGTGCCACGATCAGCGGGACGCCGTGGGCGAGGGACTCACAGACCGTGTTGTGCCCGGCGTGGCAGATGACGACGGACGCCCGGCGCAGCAGGGGAAGCAGGGGCAGGTACGGGCGGGTGATGACGTCGGGAGGGGCCGCGCCGCGAAGGACGTCGGTCGGGTCGGCGATAACGGCCTGGACCCGGCCGCGCAGCGACAGGAGGGCCTCGGCGCAGACGGTGAGGAAGCGCCCGCCGACGGCTCCGTTGAGGGTTCCCAGGGCGGTGACGACGAGCGGGCGGCCGTCGAGCAGTTCGGTGGGGAACGGGGGCCCGGCCCGCTCGGCGAGCGCGGGGCCGACGAACCGGACCTGCGGTGCCGTGGTGATGTCACCGGCGAGGGCCGTCGTCGTGAAGGCGATGACGAGGTCCGGGGACATCTCGATGTCCTGTGGCGAGGGCCTTGTGGGTAAGGCCGCGCAGTGCCGGTCGACGAGGCTGGCGACGAGGCCGTCACGCCAGTCGCGGATCTTCGGGGTGTTGTTGAACGAGTCCCGCAGGGAGGCCGAGGTCGTGGCCGACGTCGCGCAGGGAAGGCCGAGCCGGGCTGCGGCGAGCGGCCCGGCGAGGGCCTGCATGTCCGAGACGACGACGTCGGCGTGGAACCGTCTGGCGGCGTCGGTGACGCTGTCGACGCAGGTGTCGGCGAGGGGGACGAGGACGTTCTCCCACAGGTACCGCACGGCGGCGTACCCGCCCGGGGCCGTTCTCCGCGCGGCCGGGTCCGGCCGGAACTCCGGGCAGGGAACGACGACGGCCTCGGGGCCGGCGAGGGGGCCGATGACCGACGGCGCGCCGGACCAGCAGACGGCGTGCCCGGCGTCCGTCAGGCGTCGCGCGACGGCGACGAGAGGGGTGACGTGGCCCGTCAGGGGCGGGACGACGAAGAGGAAGCGGCTCATCCGGCGTCCGCTCCCGTCGGGGCTCCCTCGGTGACGGCCGTGACGGCCGTGACGTCCGCCGTGGCGTCGCCGGTGAGGTGATGCTCCAGGACCCAGTCGATGACGAGCCGGCGCACCTCGCGGTGGGCCTCGACGAGCACCGAGTGGTCCTGGCCGTCGATGATCACTGTCCGGCAGTCGGGCAGGAGGGCCTGGAGCAGGTAGGGGTCGTCGGCCTGGAACCCCTCGTCACCGATGATGCTCAGGACCGGGCAGGTCAGCCGGTCGAGGTCCTCCAGCTCCAGAAGGGGACCGTCGGGGATCTCCTCGGCCATGGTGGTCGCGGACAGCCGTTGGTAGGCCGTCCGTGACAGGCGCGCGTGGTGGGCCCCGAACGTCGACGCCAGCCAGAGGTAGGTGTCCTCGCGGGCGAGGTCCCGCTTGACGTAGGCGAGGGTGGACCGCAACCGGTCGGCCCAGGCCTGCGTCGGCGGCTCGGACTCCAGGGAGACCACGCTGGCGACCCTCTCCGGGCAGGTGACTGCGAGGGCGAAGGCGAGGGTCCCGCCGAAGCTGTTGCCGACGAGGTGGACCGGGCGCTCGATGCCCAGGGCGTCGAGCAGCCCGGTGAGGTCGGAGGTGAAGTGCCCGATGGTGTAGCCGTCGGGCGGCTGGTCGGTCCGGCCATGGCCCCGCAGGTCGTAGGCGACGACGTCGATGCCCGCCATGCTGACGGGAGCCGCCAGGGTGAGGTAGAAGCTGGCCAGGCTGTCGGTGCCCAGCCCGTGGACGAACACGGCGACGGGTCTGGGCCCGGTGTCCGACTGGCCGTCGATGCGCAGGTAGTTGATTTTCAGGCCGTTCACGTCGATGACGGGCACCGGCGTCCCCTTTCCGCCGGGTGCGGTCCGGTCCTCGCGGACCGGACCGCCCTGTCACCAGCCGTCTGACGACTCACCGCCCGGTCCGGCTGACGACGAAGTCGACGATGTCCCCGATGGTCAGGTCGATCACCTCGTCGAGGTCCTTGTCCGCGAGGAACTCGGCGAGGTTGACGTCCGCGCCGTACTCGCCGGTGAGCATGCCGGCGAGCGTCACCAGGTCGATGCTCTCCATCTCCAGGTCGTCGTGGAACGACGTCTCCATGCCGATGCCGAGATCCTCGAGGTCGCAGGTCCCGAGAATGCGCACGATCATCTGGGCGACGTCGTCGAGGACGCGCGCCGGGTGGGTCGGGGTGAGGGTCGGGGTGAGGGTCGCGGCGGTGGTCGTGGGAGCGTTCATGACATTCCTCCAGGGTGTGCGTCGATTCGTGCGTCACGTCGGGCGCCGGCGGGGGCCTGTTCGCTCCAGGCGACGACGTAGGTCCGGCCGGGGTGGTGCTCGGGGCCGCTCACCTCCTGGACCCGGACCGGTACGACGGGTCCGGACGGCGTGGTGACGGCGAGCAGGCCGGTGCCGTCACCGGTGCGGTCACGGGTGGCGTCACCGGTGACGGTGACGGTGACGGTGAACCCGTGGGGTCGGCCGGTGACCCCGGTGGCCGCGCCGGCGGCCCCCTTGGCCGCCAGGAACCGCGTGTGCCACGTCAGGGCGCTGAGGCCGGTCCGCCGGGCGAGGTCAGCGGCCAGTTCCTGTTCCCCCGCGGCCAGAGCCGCGTCGATCGCCTGCTGGGGACGGTCCCTGACCTCCTCGATGTCGATCCCCGTCCCCGCGCCGTCCCCGCCCGGCGGGAGGGCCGAGGCGACGGCGACGTCACCGTGGAAGGCCGCGCGGACGCGGATCGGAGGAAGGTCCAGCCCGTGTTCGCCGATGACCACGAACCCGCCGTCGCCGTCGGGGACGACCCGCGTCTCGGCGGGGAAGACCTCCTCGTGGCCGGCGTCCCACAGCCGGGCGCGGACGGCGTCCTTGACCGCGATCCGCACCAGGAGCCAGCGACGGCGGTCGCGGGGCGGCAGATCCGCGAATTCCTGCCGCTCCGCGGCCCCGAGGTACCGGCCGGCGAAGAGGTCCCTCGTCGCGAGGTCGGACCACGGTTCGGCGACCATCGTCCACCCTCCGGGCATACGACGACCGACGGCGTGACGCTCGGGGAAGCGGAACGCCTCGTCCATGTCGGGCCGGACGTCGAAACGACGGTCGACCCACCCGTTGACCTCGGCCCAGACCCGGCCGTCGACGGTCAGCTGCAGGTGGGCCCGCAGCCAGTCCCGCTCCGTCCAGGGCACCCAGACCAGGCAGGTCACGGGGGTTCCCGGGGCGGGAGCGGGGCCGTAGAAGTCGATCTGGTCGATCGCGCTGGGGAAGAGGACGTACCGGTCGGGGAGCATGACGCGGGCGAAGTAGGCGAGGAGCTGGCCCGCGGCGTCGAGGAGGGCCCCCGGCGCGGTGCCGGCCGTCAGGACGGCCCGCACGTGGGTGTCCCCGTGCCCGATGATCGTGGCCACACCCTGGAACCGGGGTCCGTGGAACAGCCACCGCTTGGTGTACAGGTCCGGTCCGGAGATCACGGGCGGGTACTCCTGCGACCCCTCGTGAGGCCACGGGGAGTGGCCGGCGTCCGGGTAGGAGTCCGCCAGCCGCACGACGGCCCTGGCGTACTCGCCGAAACTCACCGAGACCGTGTCCGGCCCGACGGGCTGGACGCCCACCGCCACGTCGGTGGACGGCGCCGCCAGGAGCCACCGGTCGAAGCGGACCTCGGTGAGCCCGACGACGACCTTCCCCGGCGCGGCCTTGGCCGCCAGATCCGCCATCAGCTCGACGATGGTCGTCGCCGGGACGACGGGCCGCCGGTCCGCCGGCTCCGGCCATCCCCGCCGCTGCGGCGCCAGGCAGTGGTCGAGCAGGTACGGCATCGACTCCAGGCTGACGGGCACCGATGTCGTCGTCGTCTCGATGGGGTCCGGCTCACGGTCGTACTCGCCGACGGACTCGCCGCCGTACTCGCTGGCGGGGTCCGGCCGGTCGCCTGCGGACGGCACGGCCCGCGTACCGGCCACCTGTTCGAGCGCGGTGACCGCGGTGCGGGCCGTGTCGTCGAGCAGGTCGAGCAGCTCCCGTGCGAGCGGATCGCGCTGGGCCCATCCCTCAAGGCCCGTCGCCGTGGGCCGGGCCGGCCCGCGGTCGCCGCCGTCCGCCGGTGCCAGCGCCGACACCGGCGCCGACACCGGATCCGTGCGGGGCAGCACCGCCGGGTCGAGGGTGACCAGGCGTGTCCCGAGATCCATCCGGACCGGGTCCCGCTGCGGGAGCGAGTCCTCGTGCGGTGACACCCCGACGGCGGCGAAACCGGAACGGGCCTTCAGGGCGTCGAAGTCGGGCGCGCCGCCCTCGACCCACAGGGCCACCGCCACCCGGCGGAGCTGGTCGAGGCCGCTGCGCCGGGAGGAGTTCGCGGCGATGGTCAGATGTGGCAGGAAGCCCAGGGTGTCGTCGATCAGCCCGCCGAGCCGCCCCTGGCCGACCTGGAGGAACACCCTCACGCCCGCCGAGTACATCGCCAGGATGGTCGGCCGGAACCTCACCGGCTCCAGCAGGTGACGCAACGTCAGGGCACGGATCTGCTCGGGGTCGTCGGGGTAACGGCCCGCCAGCGTGGCCGACCACAGCTCGACACCGGGCCCCCTCCGGATCGGCACGGCGTCCACGCGCCGGGCGATCTCCTCAAGGTAGGGCGCGAGCCGGGGAGTGTGGAACCCCGAGCGGAAGGGCAGGACCTGCGCTAGGACGTTGCGGTGGCGCTGTTCCCGCACCAGGTCGGCGATCTCGGCCGGGGGCCCGCACACGATGGTCTGCTGCGGTGCGTTGTCGTGGGAGACGACGATGCCGGGACGGTTCCCGATCGCCTCCATCGCCTGTTCCAGGGGACAGGCCAGAGAGGCGTAGTCGACGTCGAGAGCGGCGATGTCGTCCATGACGGACCCGAACACGACGTCCTCGACGTTGTCGGCGTCGACGGCCCCCGAGGCGTACAGCGCGTTCCACTCCCCGATGCTGTGCCCGGCGAGTGCCGAGGGCACGACCCCGATGCGGTGGAGCGCCTTCTCCAGGACCCTGCCGATCCGCAGGACGGCGCTGCCGTGCCGCCCGATGCCGTCGGCCGGCAGCGGTGACCAGGGCAGGCCGAAGTGCTCGGCGACGTCGTCCAGGTGCGGTGCGAGCTCGGCCTCCAGACCCGGGAAGACGTAGGCGACACGGCCCTGCCCGAAGGTCAGCAGAGGCTCGGAGCTCAGCCACACGTCGTTGCGTCCCCTCCAGGAGGCCCATCCCCCGCCGCGGGCGCCCCGCGCGACCCTGCGGGCGACGGCCAGGCGCCGCTCCGAGGGGCCGACGAGGCCGAGGCGCGATCCCGGTCCCTGGTACTGCGGGACGCCAGCGCCGCGTTCCCGCAGGATGGCGTCGTCGTCGTCCAGCAGGTCGATCAGGGCCTCGGGAGTGGGGGCCGCGAAGCGCAGCACCTGTTCCGGCTCGCTGACGGTCGGCGGGGTCCGGCGCGGGGGTCGCGCCGGGGGCAGGGTCAGGGGCGCCGTGGACGCCGCGGACGCCGGCGACGCGCCGACGGGTGCCTGTTCGAGGATGACGTGGGCGTTGGCACCGCCGATGCCGAAAGCGTTGACCACGGCCCGGCGAGGCTCGGACGACACCCATGGGCACGCCGTCGCCAGCGGGCGGAACCGTGTGGCCTCCATCGCCGGGTTGGGTGTCTCGCAGTTCAGCGTGGGCAGCAGAACACCTCGGTGCACGGCGAGCGCCGCCTTGACGAGCCCGGCGATCCCGGCGGCGGACATCGCGTGCCCGATCATGGACTTCACCGACCCGATCACGGCGATGTCGTCGTCGCACGCCGGGCCGAAGACCTGGGCGAGGGCCTCGAGTTCGGCCGCGTCGTCCTCGCGGACACCGCTGCCGTGCGCCTCGACGAGGCCGACGGACCCCGCCTGGCGCGGGTCGAGGCCCGCCACGGCCCAGGCGCGTTCCAGGGCCTCGACGCGCCC
>JAUPKQ010000065.1 GCA_030837345.1 Actinomycetota bacterium
CCGGCCGGTGCGGCGGTGTCCGCCGCCCGCGCCCGGCGCGCCGGGGTCCGCACGAGACCCCGGAAGACCGGCTGGAGCGTTCCCCGCGCGGCCTCGTCGGTGAGGGCGGCGGGGTCGAGCAGGGACGGGCAGGCGGCGGGCAGGCCGCTGGCCAGGGCGCCGTCGAACAGGGACAGTGCCGTGGCGGTCGGCATCGGCGCCACCCCGGCCCGGCCCGCGCGGCGCAGGTCACGCCGGTCGAGGGTCCCGGTCATTCCGCTCGCTTCCTCCCACAGGCCCCAGGCGAGGGACTGGGCGGGGACGCCGCGCCCGCGCAGGGTCCGTGCGAAGGCGTCGAGGAAGGAGTTCGCGGCGGCGTAGGAACCCTGCCCGGCGCTGCCGACGATCCCGGCGATCGACGAGTACAGCACGAAGGCGTCCAGGGACAGGCCCGCCGTCGCCCGGTGCAGGGCCACGGCCGCGTCGACCTTGGCGTGGAACACCCGGCCGAGCCGTTCCGGGGTGAGCCCGGTGACGACGCCGTCGTCGAGGACGCCCGCCGTGTGGACGACGGCGCGCACCGGATGGGCGGGGTCGACGGCGGCCAGCAGCCCGGTGAGGGCGTCGGCGTCCGCCGCGTCGACGGCGGCGAGGGTCACCGTCGCCCCGGCGGCGGCGAGCTCGTCCCGGAGAGCCAGCGCCCCGGGGGCGTCGGGCCCGCGCCGTCCGGCGAGGACGAGATGGCGGACTCCGTGCGCGGCGACGAGGTGGCGGGCGAGCAGGGCCCCGAGGGTTCCCGTCCCGCCCGTGACGAGGACGGTGCCGTCCGGGCCGAACGCGGGGGTGGTGGTGCCCGCGTCGTCCGGCGGGCTGTCCGGAGTGCCGTCCGGGATGACGGCGGCGAGCCGCGGCACCTGCACCTCACCGGCCCGGGTGCGAAGACTCGGCTCACCCGTCACGGTGAGGGCCTCCGCGACCGCCCGCGGCGAGGCCGCGTCGTCGTCGGTGTCGAGCACCGTGAACCGCCCGGGATGCTCGTTCGCCGCGGACCGCACCAGCCCTGCCACGGCGGCGTGGGCGGGGTCGGGCTCGTGGTCGTCGCTCGCCCCCCTGGTGATGACCATCAGCCGGGTACCGGCGAGGTGGTCGGCGGCGAGCCAGGCCTGGAGGAGTTCCAGGACCTCGCCGGTCAGGGCCCGCGTCGCCCCGGCGGGGTCGGATCCGTCGCCGGATCCTCCCGGTGCCGGGGGCAGCGGGAGCAGCGCGACGTCGGGCGCGGGGCCGCCCCGGAGGGCGGCGATCCCGCCCGCCCGGGTGACGGCCGTTCCCGCGCCGGTGAGAGCGTCGGCGAGAGCGCCGGCGACGGCGGGCCCGTCGGTGCCCGGAGCGTCGAGGACCGTCACCCGGCCGGGCGCGGCGGATCGCGTTCCGGCGGGTGCTGTCCACGTCAGCCGGTAGACCGAGGCTCCGCTGCGGCCCGCGGCGGCGGCGCCGATCGCGGCCCGCGCCACCGGGCGCAGGATGAGCCGTTCGACGGACGCGACAGGCGTGCCGGCGCCGTCCCGGACCTCGACGCGGACCGAGTCCTGACCGGCCTGCCGGACCCGGACCCGCAGCCGGTGCGCGCCCGCGGCGGACAGGGTGACCCCGGTCCACGAGAACGGCATCAGGCCGGATCCCAGGCCGTCGAGCCCGGTGAAGGCGAGCGTGTGCAAGGCGGCGTCGAGGAGGGCGGGATGCAGGTCGTGGGCCTCGGCGGCGGTGCGGAGCTCCTCGGGCAGCGCGACGTCGGCGACGACGTCCTCACCGTCCCTCCACGCCCGTTCCAGACCCTGGAAGGCCGGACCGTAGTGGAACCCGCCCTCGCCCATCCGCTCGTACAGGTCCTCGACGGGGATCGGGACGGCGCCCGCGGGCGGCCAGGCCCCGCCGGGGTCGGGTGTCCCCGGGCCGGTGGGTGTCCCCGGGCCGGTGAGGGAGGCGACCAGACGGCCCGCCGCGTGGCGCAGCGCTCCCGTCGCGCCGGTCGAGTGGACGGCGACCGCCCGGGCGCCGTCGGCCTCCTCGGCACCGACGACGACCTGGAGCCGCACCGCCTGCGAGGCGGGGACGGCGAGCGGGGCCTCCAGGGTCAGCTCCTCGACGACCGGCGTGCCCACGCGGTCGCCCGCGTGCAGCGCGAGTTCGAGGAACGCCGTCCCCGGGAGGATGGCGGTACCGCCGACGGCGTGGTCGGCGAGCCACGGATGGGTGGTCCGGGAGATCGACCCGGTCAGCACGCTGCTGCCGTCGGGCAGGTCGACGGCGGCACCGAGCAGGGGGTGCCCGGCGAGGTCGAGACCCGCGCGGGTGACGTCGGGGACGTCGTCGGCGTCGAGCCAGTACCGGCGCCGCTGGAAGGCGTACGTCGGCAGGGGGACGACGGTCGCGCCGGACTCCCGGTAGGCGGTGGCCCAGTCGACCGCGACGCCCGCGACGTGGACCTGGGCGAGGGCGCCCAGCAGGGTCTCGGCCTCGGGGCGGCCGGGCCGCAGCGAGGCGGCGAGGACGGCGTCCGGGTCGAGGCAGTCGCGGGCCATCGTCGTGCAGACGGCGCCGGGGCCGAGCTCCAGGAACACGCTCGTGCCGTCCTCGGCGCAGGTACGGATGGCGTCGGCGAACCGCACGGCCTCCCGCGCGTGCCGCACCCAGTAGCCGGCGTCGAAGCCGGTGACGGTCTTCCCGGTCAGGGTCGACACGATGGGGAGGCGGGCTGGGGCGTGCGCCACCGACTCCGCGACCTCACGGAACTTAGCGAGCATCGGCTCCATCAGCCGCGAGTGGAACGCGTGGCTGACGACGAGCCTCCGGGTCCGGACACCCTCGGCGGCCAGCAGCGCCGCGAGCGCGTCGACGTCCTCGGCGGCCCCGGACACGACGGTGGACACCGGGCCGTTGACCGCGGCGATCGACAGGCCGGTTCCGGCCGCCGCGCAGCGTGCGACGACGTCCGCCTCGCCCGCCTGGACCGACAGCATCGCGCCGCCGGCGGGGAGCGCCTGCATCAGCCGTCCGCGGGCGGCGACGAGCCGGGCCGCGTCGGGCAGCGTGAGGACGCCCGCGACGTGGGCGGCCGCGAACTCGCCGACGGAGTGGCCGGCCAGCACGTCCGGCCGCACCCCCCAGGACTCCACCAGCCGGTACAGGGCGACCTCGCACGCGAACAGGGCGGGCTGGGCGAACTCGGTCGCCTCCAGGCCGGTCCCGTCCCGGACGACGTCCGCCAGGGGACGCCGCAGGTGGGGGTCGAGGTGGGCGCAGGCCTCGTCGAAGGCGTCCGCGAAGACCGGGAAGGCCGCGTAGAGCTCGGACCCCATGCCCGCGCGCTGCGAGCCCTGCCCGGTGAACAGGACGGCGGTGCGCCGGGAGCGCGACCGGCCCGTCACCACGTGCGGCGAGGTACCGCCGTCCGCGAGCCCGGCGAGACCGGACCGCAAGGTCGCGAGGTCCGCGCCGAGGACGACGGCCCGTTCCGGCAGGGCGGCCCGCGTCGTCGCGAGGGACAGCCCGACCCCCGGCGCGTCGATCCCGGAGCCGGTTCCGGAGTCGGTTCCGGACAGGTCGAGCAGGCGGGCAGCCTGCTCGCGCAGGGCCGCCGCGTTCTGCGCGGACAGCACCCAGGGCAGCAGCGGCGGCGTCCACCCGGTGCCG